>NZ_JBLYNS010000112.1:0-17854 GCF_049310205.1 Endozoicomonas sp. ALC013
CTTAATTTTAGAGAAGATCCTTTTGGCCAAAGAGAGGTTAGCATAAGAGTTTTTACTGTTATATCTGAGCTGGTTAATGGTACGAATGCCATGTTTTAGTGTCGGCTTTTCCCAACCTCTGGTATGAATTATAGAAAAGTCAGCATACGCCCTGAGTATGGGGTTGCCAAAATCAATGGTTAGCTCAATCGCCTGCTCTCCAGTTGCCAAGTAATATTTTCTGCATCAAACAGGGTAGCGGTTCTGGCCGGTCCGGACTGATCATCATTTTTGTGCTGTTGATTCAAACTGAACTTCCTTTTTGGTCAGAATCGTGTTGTCAGTTGTTACGATTCTGGAGACGGTGTCTGTGTGTCTGTTTATTGGCAAGATAAATCCCATAAAGATCTGTTCTTAGGGTAGACATTAAGGCAAATAAAGCAGTACTTACAGTGCAGAACTCATCCGGAACAGCCAAAATAAAGCTTCGAAACCATTATCAAGACTGAATAAGATGAGTACTACAAATAGTAGATTAGTTGAAAAAAATGCTGACCTGTTTTGATCAGTCAGAACTCCTCAGTATGGCGGAACAGCTTGGTTTTACTATACGGCAGCGAGATATCCGTCCTTTGGATTTTTTCTCTCACTGATCGATGCCCTCTCTGGTGATGGAATCTGCGACACCCAGGCGGATCTGCACCGTAAATTTAACGAGTTGACGGGTCTGAATATCTCCTATCGCTCTTGGGCAAATCAAGCTAAAAAAGACGCACTGCCTGCTCTTGTCTTGTGGCTATGGATGCAGTGCCTGGAAATATTTTCCCGCAAAGTCATGGCGTTTGATGAGATCACCTGAATGCAGGCCAGTCCATTTTAAGGAATTGTCTTTTAATAAGTTCCCGGTTTCCGTTCACCCTGAAGCTTGTCGAAGGGTAGTGCCACCGAACTTTGACAAGCTCAGTCCGAACGGAGTCAGGCAATGAAAATAGGGAAGTTATTTCCAGACAACTCCTTACATTTCTCTCCTCTGTGAATGAGTCTTTGGCTGATGGCTTTCTCAAGCTGGTGGAGAGGATGAACCATCCACTTTGGGCTGATCCCGATATTCAGGCCATAGAAAACGCAGTCGTATAGGGTGCTTAAAATTTGGACTGAGTATTATTGAAAATCAGCAATTACGCAAAATTGCAATGTTACTCGCGGATAAGTCGGCTGTGCTTAGCATACAAAGCTACCAGTTTGGTAGTCATAGACTGACCGTAATGAAATTCTCGATGGCAGTTAGGGCACAAGGCTATGGCGTTAGTTACCCTATCGGACCCTCCATCTGCCAAGTGTCTCAAATGATGTACTTCCAAAAAAGGTTCACCTTCAGCAGTGAGAAATGGAGCTTCACTGTCACAGCACTCACAATAGCCATTTGCTTCTTTAAGAACCCAGGCTTTTACTTTTGGGTCTCGCTGGTACTGGGTTACTTGAGTAGTAACAATTTGAGGCTTAAACTCTCCAAGTGGTTTTGAAAGTGTTTTTTTCTTTTTTAACTCAGAAACCTGGCTTTCAAACGTCGCTTGACCAACATAACTTTTGCTTTCTGCTTTTGATATCAGTCTTTCGATAAGTTCTATGTGGTTGGAGCCAACATTCTTTGCAGGTTTTAGTCCTTTAACCCATTTTCGTCCCATAAGAGACATAACATAAGAGATATTCTGCATTCGATACTCAAATGCTTTTTCGGTTCTGCCGAACCGTTTTGATAGGTCGGAGTAGTAATTTTTTTTAATATAATGTTCGTTTTTTGTGTCTTTTTTATGCATGTCCATATAGGCAAGCACAGAAGCTTCAAGTTCTTCTTCAGTCCATATTGTTGTCACAGTTATTTCCCTAAAATTTAATTTGGTAAAAATGGTGTAATCTGAATTTGATAAAAGTTGTAAGTTTCTATAATTTTACAATTTTAATTGATCTTGTTACAAGCTGCTAATGATACTTACTGGTTTTCGTTAAGGGATAGTTATAGAAGGTCAAAATATGAGCAAACTAATTGATGGGCATAAAGCTTCCATAGAAGAAGTAAATGATGAGTTTTCAGAATTTTATAACGATGGGGCATACGGTTCTGGAGATCAGGAAATTCTCAAGTACGCTGATGAATATGCTTACCAGAGGTATGGTATTAGTGCTGTTGATATAATTTGTGGCGGAGATATGAAAGAGTTTTTTGCGAAGTGGTACGATGAAAAAATTGGTGTTGAGGCTATACGGCGGTTAATTGATGAGCAGGCAGAGAAATATGATTTAACTATATTTAGGTTGTAATCCATAGATAACTAACCAGAGGCTCCCAATTCTATGACCATTATATTCTCTGATTATGATTTTTGAACCAGAATGACATAGGGCGAAATGCCCGTAAAGCACGCAAAGTAACTCTGGAATTGAACAAGAAAACCGCTACGATTCAATCACCCTTGTTGGCCATGGCCAGGAAAAGCCGCCGGTACGAATGGTTGAAAGATGCTGATTCCATTGCCTTGCAGCAGGCCATCATTAATCTGGATAGGGCATTTCAGAACTTCTTTAGCCCCAAACTTGAAGCCGGTAAGCCTCGCTTCAAATCCAAACATGGTCAGGAACAGACGACTGGCCTAAGCTATCTCTGATGCCGGATGGTCATCGCTGATCACCAGGCTGGAGTACAAGGCAAAGCAGACAGGAGATCACCTGGTCAAGATTGACCAGTGGTTTCCATCGTCAAAAGCCTGTTCTTGCTGTGGCCAGAAACGAAATGAGATGCCATTGAAAGTCCGGTCATGGGTCTGTTCCTGTGGAGCAATCCACGACAGGGATATTAACGCTGCCAAAACATTCGGCAGCAAGGCATCCTTAGATTAAAGGCGGAAGGGCATTCCGTTTCTGCTGATGGAGGCTTGCGTAAATCCGGCTTATCGCCGGTTGCAGCCTGAGAAGTCAGAAGTCTAGCCCGATAGGGCGGGTAATGTCACCCTCAAGCCTGCCTCCATTCTTCAACATTCCTTTCTCTCGACCAGGTTGGTTCCATTATGTATAAATTCATACGTCACCTCGTCTACCTTTTTCTCTTTCTCCTTATTCTTCAAGACAGTAGCGCCAACGTCATTCTTCATGCTTTCAACTGGAAGTACTCGGAAGTCAGCGAAAAAGCTGATGAGCTAGGTAAGCTGGGCTACCAGATGGTCCTGGTATCCCCGCCACTGAAAAGCACCGGTGAAGAATGGTGGGCTCGTTACCAGCCCCAGGACTACCGTGTGATAGAAAACCCTTTGGGGGACACCAATGACTTCAGGCAAATGCTTAATACCCTTAAACAGCATGGTGTGGTCGTATATGCCGACATCGTCCTGAATCACATGGCCAACGAAGCTTATGAACGGGATGATCTTAATTTTCCCGGGCAAAAAATCCTTGCACAATACGCAGCCAGCCCCACAAAGTACTCCTCCCTGAGGCTTTTTGGCGACCTGGGCAAGAACCTCTTCTCTGCCTCGGACTTCAATCCTGCAACCTGCATCAATAACTATAACTCGACTTATGAGGTTCAAAACTGGCGGCTTTGTGGCGCTCCCCCGGATACCGGTCTGCCGGACCTGGTTAACAATGACTGGGTTGTTGAACAGCAACAAAAGTATCTTCGGAGTTTGCGTGACATGGGGGTCAAGGGCTTCAGGATTGACGCAGCAAAGCATATGCCCCTTGAGCATGTAAACCAGGTCATCACGGCTGACATCAAGCATGGTATGCACATTTTTGGAGAGATCATTACCAGTGGTGGGGCGGGAAACTCTGAATACGACAGGTTTCTGAAACCTTACCTGGATGGTACAGGCTTTGCCGCTTACGATTTCCCGCTATTCAGTAGCCTGTATAATGCTTTCAAAATCGGCGGAAGCCTGAACCTTCTTGTTGATCCCCTTGCCTATGGTCAGGCTCTTCAGCCAGGAAGAGCCATTACTTTTGTTACCACCCATGACATTCCCAATAACCAGGGCTTTCGTTACCTGATCATGGACGAGACTGATGAGCAGCTGGCCTATGCCTATATCATGGGACGTGACGGTGGCGTCCCCCTGGTGTTTTCCGATCATAACGAGAGCGGGGACAACCGCTGGGCAGATGCGTACAGGTCCGGCAGCTTAACAGCCATGCTTGAATTCCACAGGGCAAACCAGGGGCAACCCATGAAAATAATAGGGCATGGTGACTGTTTTCTGCTGTTTAGCCGGGGAGAGTCTGACGCTACCGGGGTGGTTGGTATTAACAAGTGTGAACATGGCCAGGAATACTGGGTAAACACTCAGGAACATAAATTCTTTTGGCACCAAACTTACTTTGATGTACTGGAACCTGCTGACACATTCATAGTCAGCAGCCAATTTCACCGGCTCTACATACCGGGGCGCAAGGCAAAAATGTGGATGCGGCAGTGATGGTCTAACCTGAAAAATTTTCGCTTTTATATGCTTTGCAGCAGAGTGAAAAAAGGGCTGCGGTTCAGGCCTGTGCAATGGGGTCAGGGGACGTCTGTGAGAACCTGCCATCAAAACGGTTGGTCTGGCAACGGTTAGATCGCCCTGGTACTGACGGCTGAGCTGTGTGGTCGTGTCTTCTACAGCAACCTGCATATATTTGCCAGTGGCATCTTGGCAGCGGGGCCCGTTGTCTTGTCATCATACTGTGGTAGCAGGAGCAAAGAGTCCCTTGCAAGCCCGGAATTGGGCACCATTTGGTAAAAAACTCTCCCTTCATGTGCACGTGACTTCACGATATAACCGCGCTCATTGAGTAGACGGGCACCCGGAGAGCCGGGCTGTAGGAGCATCTGCTCCAGTTCAGATTGTGCCGGGGTACCAACAGCGGGCAGGATGGCCTCCTGCTGGAGCCGCAACGCCTCAGCTTCCAGAGCATCACGGATGCCAGCGGGAATCCGATCTTCCAGCCCGGGTTGATCAGCCGCCACGATGATCTTATCTGCCAGGGTCATTGCTTCGGGTAACTTGATTTGTCGAAGTTCCTCTTCATTGTGCAGACTTCGATAAGCGCCACCGGAGCCGATATCCGGATCCCAGCAGTCAGGCAGCCGGGAATCTTCGGGCCTTGGGTGTTCTGCAAAGCAGGCTGAGATACCGGCTTTCTCAGCGATAACTAACCGGACCAGATCATCCAGACACTCACGCAAACACTGATAGGGATTCGGTGCCTGTTCAATCAGTAATCGTCGTTTATGGTTATCAACCGGGAGATGGTATTTACGGGTGAACGGATTGGTCATCTGGTGATGCCAGCCACCGGTAATGCTGGCCAGATCCCGAAAACTCAACAATGCTGACTGGATCAGCAGGGTGAATTGCGGGTTATTGACCACGGCCAACAGTTCGATCATTTCCGGATGAAAATGGCCATCATGGATCATTTCCAGGGTGTCCATTGCGGCTGAGTCAGTTGACAGTCTGATTGTCGGAAAGTCCTCCCGGGGCGGTTTGACCCGAAGGATATCCACTATATCCCCAAAGCGCAGCACCTGGCGCAGCAGTAACTCATCCTCCGGGCATTGGTGGTCAGGGGTAAACGACGGGTTACCCACATCCATCATTTTACAATTTTTGTTTCTCAGGGCGCTGGCCACCAGAGTAACCAGCTGCCCGGGGTACTGTTGCAACCCGGTCATATCACGCTGGAACAGTTCCGCTGCCCGAAGCTCTTCAACCTCTTTATGCTCATCTTCAGCGACAGCATCGTGGTAGAGTTCGGCAATGGGCAGCAACTCCAGCAACTGGGGATGCTTAAGCAGTAACTCCCGGAATGGCTTATGAAAGTGCGGCAACACCGTTTGATCCATAAGGAATTCGGTGGCCAGCTGGGTGCGCAGGGCGTGATCCAGTCCGTGCCATTTGCGATAAAAGGGTTGTATGCCCTCCGTCAGGATGGTTTGTGCCCTGTAGGGATGGGGAAACTGGTAATAATGCTGACCGACCACCTGGGTAATTGACCCATAGCGGCTATCAGGCAGGTTTTCCCTGCTCTCAAAGGTTGGCGGGGATGCCAGAAATGTCTCCAGCCAGGCAAGCTGGTTTGCACCGTGTTCTATTGACCGGACCACAGCTGGAATAGAAAAGCAATAGGCCTTACCCAGGAACATAATAACATTATCGCTAACAGAGGATTTGCGCGTCGCTATAAGCTCTAAATGTGCACGTAACTGTTCATCACTGTAGCTCCGGGGTGATAATCGCTGTTCCAGAAATTCCCTGACTGCACCCCCGTTATCAGATCGGTTGACAACAAAGCGATAATAAAACTCTATGCCAAACAGTTCATCGACCATCTGATGAAGATGGATACTACCGAACTTCCTCCTGTAGTTGTCATGATACCTGAGCAATAGCTTCTTTAAGGTCGACAAGCGACTGATAATCTCGTCAGGATCAGTAACGGGGCCATCGTCACTTTGGCAAAGAAGTGACCACAGCATCTCGTGTCGTATGATATCGGCTTCATCTGCTGTCAGCAGATTCGCCCTGCGAAAATGTTTGGCAGATATTAACAAGGTACAGTCAGGCAAGTTCAGGGCTGGAGTGAGATGGACTCTTGTACCGTATGCGATCAGAAGACAGCACACCAACGGATTATTGTGGGAGACTCCTGAACACTCTGGTGACCCTGATAATAATGGTACAAACAATTTGTGTTTTAATAGCTCCCGACAAATAACAGCTTGTGCCGCAAAGTGGGATTTGGTTTGCTGCAGGAGGTAATCCCAGCTGAGTTTGACGCGCCGTTGTTCATAAGTATTATCTGCCCCGTCGTACAGGATTCCGGGAAAATGTTCTTTTATCGGGCATTGCCTGATCAACGCCTCCATCAATAGATTGGGTAAACCGACCGGACTTTTAACCCTGTCGTCCAGGGTTGAAAGTGCGTTCATGAATTTTGCTGAATCGTAGTGCTCAATGGCTGTCAGGAGGGCGTTGATATCAATATTCTCTTCTCCAAACTCCACAGCTACCGTGCTGACCTGCTGTGGGATATTTGCCAACAGCTTCAGGAATCGCTCACAGCCGGACTGGCTCAATAACTGGTAAAGGTTATGCTCATAACCAATGACGCTCCCATATCGGGAAAAAGCATGGGTGTGGTATTGCAGCTGTTGCACCTGTGCACGGCTGAGTGTCACCGGGGAGTGAACCACGCCCTGAAAGCTGTTGAACAGGCACAGTTTAACCGGTTCACGAAACTCACCACCGGACAGGTTACCTTTCTTTTGCTCAAGCGTCAGGATATTGCCCATAACTTCTTCAATACGACGAAAAGAAAGTTCCCTGCCAAAGTCAAGAAGATAGCCATAGTGCATGCGGTCAAAATTAATTTGACAGATAATCTCGGGATATTTGCCGGTTTTCGTACGGAATGTGGGATGCGCTTTGTGGAGTAAATAGCCATTCTTGCCAATGTGACCTGAGGATAATCTAAAAGGTGATCCGTCAAATAACGAATGCCATCTGCGTTCCCACTCATCCATTTTCGTTGTTAACACATCCCAACTGGTAATTTTCTTGATACGTTTCGAGTGCAGATGTTGGGGTTCTCCATTGGCATCTGAAGCAACATCTTGTTTAAAAGCCCAGCGCATATCGCAGCCGCGTTCAGGTTTCAGAATAGTAAGGACCCGGTCTGATCCCATCAGAAACTCATCAAAGCGCTTATGGTGAGTGGTTAGGGCATATCGGGAACCCCGGCGCAATAAACTTATCGGTCTGTATTGATTTCCGGAACCCGCTTCTTTTGACGCATTGACAACACGGACCATCATTCCGGCAAACTGACCGTTTAATGCAGTAACAGGGTGATAATTGTCACCTGCCGATTGTGATTCATTAAATACCGGTGAACCTGGGCCTGTTCCCTGCTGAGGTATGGACATATCAATGATCTCCTTGCATTTAAAATCGTATCCGACTTACATTTTATTGTTGTTTCAGAGTGTCTATTGATGTTTAAGCGTGTCGTGCTGATCAAACCCGAAAGACCCTTGCCCGGTTCAATGCACTGCCTTTTGCATGGGGGCACCATAACGTAATCTGAATTCAAGCGAATATAAGCATCAGACAAAAAAAATACCGAAAGGTTCTTTAAAATCCGGAGCCAGGCAGGTCAGGCGGACGAACCCGGATATCTAATTCCCTGATTTTTGCGACGCTGTATTCTTTGCTCCCTGGAACGTTTCTTTTCTCGCTCTGCGAAAGCGGGATCATTCTGGTAGCGCGCTTTTTGGCGCTCACTTCTGAGCTTGTTTTGGCGCTTCATTATTGAAGGGGGAGCTTCAACTATTTTTTTTGCCTGGATGTTATCACTTGAAGTCTGGTTCAGGTTTAGTGGGGTTATTGCAGTAGCTGGTGGTGACATTTGTGGTTCAGAGACTTCGTCAGGAAGGTTGATTAATAGATAAACCGGATTCAAATGGTACGTTTGTGTTGCCTTACTGGTCTCAGGCTGACACGTGGGTAAGAAGATCTGCTGATCAAAAGGAATGTCTGGTGTTGACGGTAGCGTATACTTGATGGACTTATCACTGGAGTTCTCCAATGTATATTGATCAGAAACTGGTTTTGATCTGTCAGGATTATCTATGCCGAAACTTTCTTCTGACTACAAAATAAATGCAGGTTAAGGTGACGCCAACAACATCAGGATCATTGGGCTGTTTTGCCAGCCCGCCCCCTCCGGCTCTGCCGGAAATAAAGGTACAGGCTGTCACCGAAAAGCACTTGTTCAGTGTTGATGACGAGAGATTCAGGCCTCTGAAAGCGCTCATGGACAGCAAAAATATAAAGTCTCTGTTCATCCGCGAACTGAAACAATTGTCAGACAGAGTGATCACGGTCTTTCCTCCACAGGAATTTCTGTACATCGGGATAGGCCGAAGCCCGGCAACGGTCATTGCAGAGCTTCAGGGGCGGTTAGGAAAAGACGCGGCATGCAATATACCGCTTTCCGATTTTCAGTTTCTGGAAACCTGTAAAAAGGGCAGGGTTGGATTTAAACAAAAGATGACTCCTGAACAACAGAAGGCTCTTTTTCATCATTTTGATAAGGTTCTTGGGTCGCTAGCCAGCAATCGAAAAGTGCTGATTATTGATTATGTCTGGTCAGGATGCACACTCTTGTCAGCCACCTATTTTTTTCATCAGTATTTTCGAGAAAAAGACTCAGCCATGGTCGTGAGTCCGGCGACGGGCAACAGCGAGAGAAAGGTGCATGCCCTGGCACTGGGCGACTGTCTGATATTACCAAAAGATATTACTTCCTTTGGTGCGAATCTGATGCAGGCAATCCAGCCGGTAGTTCCCGCCGGGTGCTATGACCAATGGGAATACGGCGATGGTTTTGAACACACCCTGCATTGTTCCCATGCCAAACCGCTTGCCGAGTACACCCAGCGGGTCACAGTAGCTGACCTGGCCAGGGGCAAGGCGGAAAATTTATGCCGCAACCCGCTCTACGATCTGCTGGTTGACTACTTGCGCGCCGAAGATCATGAGGCGGTACCAGCAGCACTGTTTACTGAGTGGGTTCTGTATCATGAATTTGCACCTTGATGGGCTGGAACTGAATGTTCATGCTGGTCAGATGTCTCGATAGCATGGTCTGCCCGGGTAATCTGAGCCATCAGTTGTTCATGCAGCCCGGCAGGACCGTGCACTCTGAATATACGCATCAGTTTTCTCAGGAAGATTTCAGTGGCTTGTCGTTTTTCCAGAGATAGTCCTTCGAGGTTATCAATACCTTTCATAAAGCATTCAATGGACTTGCCGGACTGCTCAACACTGAGAGACTCCGACACGGTTATCCATAGGCTTTTGGCCTCATTGATCAGAAAATCATTACTAAAGCTGGCGAGTGCCTGAACATTATCTTCTGGCCATTCCCGGATTCTTTTAGCAACATTGAACAGCAACAGGTCGGTGGGGTAGAGCCCTTCATAATCGGCCTTGGTCAAGAGTGTTTTTAACAAGTGTTCCCGATCCAGGGCGATCCGGTTTTGCAGGCAATCGGAAGGATAGTCTGCATCGAGATCCTGCCTATTACTGACATTATTGAGCAGTTGCAGCAGGGATTTAAGCAGGGCTGGCTTTGCCAGTTGCGCTATCAGGTGCAGAAGGTTTCTGTTATCACCGGAAGGGTTGGCTGTCAGCAACCGATTAAAGGAACCCAGGTCGAGGTACTGGGTTTCTTCAAGGCATTTGATCATTGTTTCGCAAGCCCTGTTGCGCTCTTTTGCTGCTGCGAAAATCAGCGCGCTGGATGGCTTGCCGTCATCATCCTGCCCAAGCAGTTTCCATGATGAGATTCTGCCGTTTTTATACAGTGACTCCAGTAAGGGGAATGCCCCCGAGACATTAATAATCTGGAACGGCAGGTTGTCCGTTGACCGCCACTGGCAGTGGCGCTCATCGATACCTGGCCAGGGAGGCTCAATGATATCCGTATATTTGCAGGGAACGTGCTTTTCCTGAGCTTTACAGTCCTCAACAATTTCTTCAATAACGCTGGCAGTATCTTTGTTTTCACGGAGATATTGACACAACACCCGCTGCATAGCGCGCTCTTTTGTCAAGTGATGTCCATTTTCAAAGGCTCTGCTGAACAGTGCCAGCTCGGCGGCTTTTGTGGTTTTTTTCTGAGCCTCAAGCTCTGGCTTCAGGCTGGCTTCCAGTTGTGCAACCGCTGCCCTGACCCGCGCTGAATTTTTAGCAATGGTGTTTCGCGTTGCCTGAATTTGTTGTTGTAATTCCGCCATTTTGTTTTCTATATCATCAATGGATACCAGACTTTCCAGCTCCATTAAATCGACGACATCCGGAAGGATTTCCGGGTCGATATGGCGAGACTGACATTTCCCTGCAAACTCCAGCCATTGCATATCTTCTTGATATCTTTCATGGTTTCTTTTGTTTTGCAATCCCTTTGAATACAGCGTTGAAGTTGCCTGGTGCTGGGCACTGCTGGCATAGCTCAAGCCGTGATAATCATCTCTGTTATCATAGGCAATAAGTGCATCAGCGTAGGAATACGCCCGGTCTTCAATCATTATCTCGCAATGCATTCGGTTTTCTAACAGATGAAACAGTTCTTCCTTACCTTCTTGTAACTTCCTGACCATTTTGTTGTACACCTTTCCCATTGCGACCAGGATTGTGTTTTCTCTCTCAATCTGTTTTCTTAGACGGTTAATCTTTCCGATATTCTTTTCCTTGAGTATATCCATAGTCTCAAACACGTTGAAGCCGAAGTTTTGGTGTCTGCTAAAAAATTTGCGGGAGCGGTTGCTCGCGGCCGTTTTCAGCGGCTGGCTGTTTGCTCCCATACCGATCAAGTCGAACAGACTGGCACCGGCAGGTAATGCCGACTCCAAAGGAGCTGACTCAATGACTTCCTGCAATTGCTGTTGTTGTTGTTTGCTCAGTGGCTCCGTATCAATACCGGAATGTTTTGCAGTATGAGCCTGTGCCATCGACTCCAATGTTGATAGCAGAGTTTGGTTATGCTGGTAATCAATCCCATGCAACGGGTGTAACTCACACCTTTCCTGCTCGCTCCGCAAGCTGGACATGCTATGGTCATGCCTTTCACGGGTCCGGTACAGAGCTTTTTGTTGCTCAAGATCAGGTGTGCTGTACATGGGGTCTTCGTGTTGCAGAAAGTCCAGTGTGTGCTGTAATGATCGATATTTATTAAGCTGAGCCCGAGCACTGTCACTCCATGTCTGGCCCACCTCGACAATACGTTGGGCCAGTAGCTCAGGCTGTTGACTGAACTCACAGATGTCTCGATGAAACAGAGCCCTGCTGACTGGCCCTGATGTAATGTATCGGGTTCTTAATGCAGAAACAGTGTCCAGCAGTTTCCGGTCCTCCGGGGATAGTTCAGGGTTTTCAGGCCCACGAATGAACGCGTTTATCTGTTCCTGCAGCGCCTGTGGGGGAGTGAACTGGTGTATTTTCGAGAGATGTTTCAGCGTATTTCTGGTTTCAATCCACTGGTTATGGATGGACGCTATCTCATGGGTTGATTGCCACTGGCTGTGTTCCTGCTGTACCTGGTGGAACTGATCACACAACGCAATAATCTGCTGTAAGGTTTCGTCCTCATTTTGAATGGGGCGATCGGCCCTGATCGTGCTGTTGGCAAACTGTTCCAGCCGATCTATTCCGGCTTTAGTAGCTTCTTTCTCGGTAATCAGACCATCGTCATTGATTTGATTGAGCCAGGTGCCAATCAGTGGGATAAGTGCCTTGAGTTGGTCGTACAGGTAGCATCTGGACAGCTGGGCTCTATCCTCATGGGGGTTCTGGTCAGACATTGCCATGTCAGAATCAATACCGGAAGCGTCGCAGGCTTTCGGTGTTGTTCTACTGACGCGCTCTTCAGGAAGAAACTGCTGACAAAGTCCGGAAGCGACTTTAATCAGGTCTTTGATGGCCAGGCTAAGGTCTTCCTGGTAGGCAGGCTGGTGATGGGCCGTTAATATCTGTTGCTGCTGCTTCAGGCTGCTTAATTCCCACCGTTGCTCCATTCTTCTTTCTACTTTATTGATCATCTGGTCAATTATGTGTGGGTAGTCATCAGAGGGCTGCTTCGATGGACGGATGGATTCAAAGACGGAATCCATTATTTGCTGATAGCTGCAACTGCGATCACTTTGCCAGAAAGCGGCTTTCACCGACTGCCGGATCCTGTTCCCCAGTAAACCGTCAGGTTGGCACCACTCGTTTTTGAAAAGCTCACTCATTTGCAGCTTTAGTTTATTGGATTCACTGTTAGCGTAGCGACCGTAATAGTCATTGGCGAACCGGAGAGAACGGCTTCTGGATTGAATGATATACAGCGTTTTGATGAAACTCCTGAATGGGTTGTCTGTTGGGTGTAAATCGGCAAATAACTGAAAGGCCGTCAGCTCCAGCAGCTGTTTGCGCATGTTAGTGTCAGGCAGCCCGGGGAGGAGGGCTTCTATATGCTGTAACAGAGAGCATAATGTCTGGCTTGATGCCCGGCCCTGAAAATGGGTGATGATGGCCCTGAGGTTAAGGCCTGGCTCTGTGGTTTCTGCCACTGCCAACAGTTCCCTGATAACGTCCATAGTCTCCCGTTCTGCAGGGGGGAGTTCGGTGATGCTGGCAGAAGAGTCTTCTGTTTTTCGCGCTTTTCGGGGGACAGACTCGGTGGAGGAGCGGATAGTGAGCGGCCTTTTCAGTGACGTTTGTACATTGTCACTGCCTGGGAAAACAGCGCTGTCGTTTTCTCTGCTCGCTTGCTGAATAACCGGCAGCACTTCGGTGTTGAAAACCTGGTAGACATAGGTAATTTGACTTTTATCCTGAGCGCTCCCGGTAAACAAGAAGGTGATGGGTAACTCCATTTTTAGCCAGTCAACCGGTTGTGTCAGGTCGGTTGATCGGGTCGATAGCAGAAAATCCTCCCGTAGTTTTTGTTCGTCGCGCCCCATTCGTTCAATCCTCCGCTGACGTGAATCGTCTTCAAGTCTTACTGAAGGAATACGAAAGTGTTTGTCCCTGGGCAGAAGCAGATGATGTGGATCAAGTGTGACAGCATGGTCACTGGTCAGCAGATAGTCGGGAACGCTAAGATAGTTCTCTGCTGAAATGGTGTTGTTGCCAGAAGGTTCTCTGTCGTAAATACGGCCCCGGAACCCCATGTCGGACAGTTTTTCCCAGCGTTCACCGTCGTCGCTGTTATTGGCATAGGGTCGGTAACGTCCACAGGTGCGCTGTACGGCTTGAAACCCTTCCTCGTCGATATCGTCGTCGTAGCTGTCGTCTGAATCTTGCGAGTCATGTTTATAGGCGCGCAGCGCGTCTCGCAACTCTCCCAGGTCGCTATCGTAGCCGTAGCTATCATCTGAATCTGGCAGGTAAGGCTTATGACCGGGTATTACGGCTTGCGACCTTTCCGGGTCGCTATCGTAGCTGTAGCTATCACCTGAATCTGGCAGGTAAGGAATATCATCGGATTCGGCTTGCGACCTTTCCAGGTCGCTATCATCTGAATCTTCCAGGTAAGGATTATAGGCGGGTATTACGGGTTGCGACCATTCCTGGTCGCTATCGTCGTTGTATCTCTTATCTGAATCTTGCCTGGCAGGTTCATAGGGACGCAATCGGGCTTGCAACTCTTGCGGGTCGCTATTAGCGTCGTAGCTATTGTCGTCGCAGCTATCGTCGCAGCTATTATCGTCGCGGCTGGTATCTGAATCTTGCTGGTCAGGATTATGGGCGGGTGTTGCGCCTTGTGACCTTTCCTGATCGCTCACATAGTCGAAGTAATAACCTGTATCTTGCTGCTCAAGTTCATTGGTGGGCAGTACGGCCTGCAACCCCTCATTATGATGGTCAATAAGGGTTTGGGCCTTATTCACGGCCTCCAAAGGCACTGATAACCCATCCGTTGATGCCATCATTACGATGCACTGCGCCATTCTCAGCTGGAGGGTTTTAATCAGGCAATTAACCGATTGTTCTTTGGACTTCTTTACGGCTTCAGTAACATGTTGGTCAATGGAATAGGTCAGGATCAGTTGGGTTTTGTACATTTTTATTAGAATATCCTGACCAACGCTCTCTGTTGCCAGTAGATTTTTCAGCAGGGACTGGTCTCTGAATTTAAGCAATGTGTAGATAATGCCCAGGCGGTTTTCTGCACTGACTGACGGGGTGAGGTCGCAGAGCAGTGTGGCAAACAGCTCAACGACGTCAGACAGTTGTTGTGGGCTGGCATCATTAATGGCCTTATCAATTCCCTTTTTTAGCCGCTGCACACAAGGGTTGTCCGTTTCATGGCCACTGAGCAGACGCTCTTTATAGATGCAGAGTTTCTCCAGCCCGGTCCTTCTCAGGTCTGGTAATTTTGTGTAAAGCTTGCTGGTAACCATACTTTGCAGCCAGGTCAGTTGCTGGCTGCTGAGTTTGCTGCCTTTCAGATGGTGTTGTGATAGCCAGCAAAAAAGTGGTTTCAGCAGGGTAAAGCCGGGATGGACGGTTAATTTCAGCGTTGGAATCAGGGCGGTCAGTGCCGTGCACTCTTTTCCGGTGGCAGGTGACAAACCGGGCTCTGTGTTGAGAGCCCGGGCAATGTGCTGCTTGATGGCTGAGTCCTGAAGTTTCAGAACCTTCAACAGTACCCTCTGCCAGTGAGCCATGGCTACTGCTTTTCTTTTTTGCACATGATCCAGAATAACCCCCGGGTCTTTACCTGCGGTTTTTCCGAAAGGGGTTAGACGATCATGCAGCTCGCGGAATGTCTCATCACCGAGATCCTCCCGGGTAAAGTGATGCAGGCCAACACTTATGGTCTGTGGCTGACCATTGATTTTTATCTGCGCTGAGTCGGGTTGCTCACCTGCCAGGCGATGCAGCTCCTGTAGTTTATACCCCTGTTTGATCCGGCTTATCAGTTCCAGTAACAATCCGGTCTGAAGATGTGACGGGTGATCTGAGGCTTTGAACATCTCCTCCCGGTTCATTTTTCTTAAATAGGGGGTGAACTCAAGGGCTGGTAACAAATGGGTCAGGACAGACGTTTGCGACATCCCGGTTGTTGACATTAACGACGGAATGAGTCGTTCAAAAAGACGGTTTTTTTCAGAGGTCTGTTTGTAATCAATCTTGGTCAGCTGGTGAAGATGCACTCGGTCGGCAATGGTTTTTTCCGGAACCCTTCTTGTGACATAGCCTGATACATGGTCTGTGGCAATAACAGGAATCTGTTTTCTGGTTGTCTGAGTGCTGCAGTGCGGGGTACCAGGGCTCAGCTTGTCTGATTGTGATGAAATCGTTAAATCAAGAAACTGTGGACTTAATGTGGTGTTGAGTGGATCCATACTGCTGCTCTTAATGCTAATTGTCTGTTTTGATCACAAAGACCGGCGAAGTACCATGTGGTTGATCAGATGTATTAATAGCTTTCGTACAAAGCCCGGTAATCAGAAGCAGCCCCGGAGGACAACCGTACGACAAATTACGGAAAACTGGCTCAGCAAGTATCCCATTAGTTCATCCAGTTAAGTAAAAGTTCCCGCGTTATATTTTTTCCTGTAAAGGTTGGTCTAACGAACTGATATTGACAATGGCCGGATGATGATGGAGTTCAACGGCCGGGAGATAAAATCAGGGTCTTATATGGTCCGCCCCGCTTTGCAAGGAAAAGTTTTCCATCGTGTATCAACAGGGTTCGCAGGTAGGTATCGCCCCGTTTACTGATCCCCAGCAACGTGGGCACGCCACCGGTTGATTGCTGCTTTGGCACCAAGCCCAGCCAGGCAGCCATTTCCCTGCCATTTTTAAATGCTGATATATCTCCAATCGCAGCAAACAGTGCTGTAGCACTGAGTAACCCAATGCCGGGTATGGTTAGCAAAAGTTTGCAAGCTTCAATGCCGATAACGCATTGAGGCAGGTTAGCCATAAAGGGCAAGAGTTCCTTGCGGTTAAGTTTCTTTTTGAGAGCCACATGACCTTTGGCATCAACTCCATGTAACTGGAAACTCTTTTTGCTCAGTTCAATTCCGAGAAAAACAACCTGACCCCAGCTTTTTCTTAGCACGGATGAGCAGGTCGCGTTTATGGAAAAGCTGCTGGCCGCGCACAAAACGCTGATCCAGGCGGAGGCGGACATTACCACGGCCCGGTTAGGCATTATCGGGCAGTGTTCGGATGATAAACGGCCATTGCTGAATGTCTGGCTGAAACAGGTAGCGGCGTTGCCGGTACTGGCCCCCAAACCACACCCGGAAAAGGATATTCCCAGTGAACCCCATAACAGCAATTAAGCGCTACCTGGCGGACACCCCCGGCAATGAGCCAATGAATACCCTTGGCCTGACGGCGGACGGGCGGATTGTACGCCTGGCAGAGCAGGAGGAGAGCCAGCGGCCGACACTGCGCAAGGGGTTTGAACGCCAGCTCAGGGCTTTGATGCCCCGGGAGATAGGCAGGAAGAGCAGGCAGCGGATGATCAAAAAAACGCTAGGCACTGATGTACAAACCTTGGGTGGGCACATAGAGGAGCTCTGGCGGGACCGGCAGATCCGAAACCGGCTGTTGGAGTTGGAGACGAAGTATGCCAGTGAATTGGTTAAACTCGATAAGCTGACTTCAACTCACATCACCCCCACCGGGTATGCGAACACTGAAGGCAAGAACCAACCGGGCGAGCCTCTCGCCGAATATATTTTTATCAACGAGTTCACCCAACGCCACTGGACATTCATAGACAACGCCAAGACCGGGGCTGTTAATCGCAAAGATTTCTATATGAGCAATGTGATAGCCCGGCAGTACAAGCTGAGTTTTGACACGTCCGAGTGGCTACTGGAACTGCCTGAGATCATTGAGCGGGATTCGATAACGAATAAGAAAACTATCGAGACTCTGAAACAACATCAAGACGATTACTCTTCGGATGATTTTCGAACGGCCTTCCTGGAAACGACGGACAACGGCAAGAGCACGGACAGAGTTGCACGGGACCTTGGACTGATTATTGGATCGATCACTGTTACTTATGAGGGACAGCCAGTGGACAGGATTGCGGACCCGATTGACATCGAGCAGGCGCATAAAAAGTTTTGCGTGCAAGTCCATGTCAGACCGGACCCGGCGGTGTACGACGTTCCATGAAGTGGCTGATCGCAGGGTCGGACACGGCCCGATGCCTGGCTGAATCAGGTAGCGGCGTTGCCGGTACTGGCCCCTGAACCTCACCCGGAAAAGGATACTCCCAGTGAACCCCACAGCCGCAGCGACACAGGCCATTGAGCGCTACC
>NZ_JBLYNS010000113.1:0-17822 GCF_049310205.1 Endozoicomonas sp. ALC013
TCTTCTTCCACCGTGGAAAAGCCTGCAGAACCATTTGAACTCTCATGATTCTTCAGGCTTTCACTAATTTTTCAATGCATGGAAGGGAAATGCACAATCGACGAAGAGTAAAAGAAAAAATTTTCTTTTACTATTACTCCATTGAAACATTTATTAATGCCAGAGAATTGGAAATTCGAGCATTCCGACAGTGCTGTTATGATCGGAGATAAACATCTGCGTAATGTCCAGCTCTTCCATGAAACCAAATACCAGAATTGCACTTGAAAGACTGGCTTCATTGGTGCCGATGGATGAGGCCTGATCCAGGATATATCGCTCCAGTTTGCCTTTGTCCAAAGACATTTGGTGCATGGTGATATCTTCTGCGAAGCCTTCCTGAAATACCGGGCCGATACCGGTGATTTTAACCTGATCTTTCTTCAGTTCATTGCGAATAATGACCGGCGTTCTCCGGGCAAGATATCGTGCGAAGGTGATACCTGCTTCGAGTTCTTCAGTTGATATGGGGGATAATGACCCCGGCAAATCAGTTGGTTTGTTCTGGACAACTTCCTTCAGGTATTCCATAAAAGAAACAGAACCAAAATCACCTTTGTGGGCAAATGGGCCAGCTTCAGGATCGGAGATAATCAACTGAAAACTCTCCTTCCCGATATCCCAGACGACGGGTGATTCAGAATGATCAGTCGCCGTTAAAGCAGAGAAAAAATCCATTCGATCTTCTTCTTCAGGGGAGAGAATGCGAATATCGATACCGGTTGTACGCCGTATCTTTTGCACCAGCTCTTCGGCGTTATGAGCCTCCCTGAAAATATCAGTAGCAACGGCTCTTACTTGCACTGCCTTGAAATGTTCCTGCCGGGTTCGCAGTTTTTGAAAGAGTCTCTGAGCCTTTTTTAGCATAAAGTTGCTGAAAAAACCGTTGTCACTGGCTGACAGGTCATCGTAGAAACCCGCTTCCAGAGAGCCGTAATCAAGGTGCCGGTAAACTTTGTCGGTCTTGTTGTTGACGTCGGCGATGGCGAAGTGAATAGAATTGGCATTGATTTCGATGGCCATCCTGCGTTCGAGCATTGCCAGGGACTGGCAGCTAAAAAGAAGGGCTGCAACCGCAGAGATTCTGATCGATGCTTTATTAAAAGTTTGCATTGTATTGAAGGCGATCCGTAACGAAGACTGAGTTGTTATTAGTAAATGTGTTGCTGTGCTAAAGTGCGTTGGCTGGCAAAGAGTGTAGTTGGCTCTTATGCGGTTGGAGGTAATTTATTTGTCAATGTTATTTGAGGTAGGGTGATGCCAGACATCAAATTGGAGCCTTCCTGGAAAGCCATGCTTCAGGATGAATTTACCAAAGAGTATATGCAGACCCTGCGCACCTTTCTGCAACATGAAAAGGCTCAGGGCAAAATGATTTACCCCAGGGGGGCAGAATACTTCCGGGCCCTGGACCTGACACCGTTTGCGCGGGTCAAAGTGGTGATTCTTGGGCAGGACCCTTATCACGGACCGGGTCAGGCTCATGGGTTAAGTTTTTCGGTACGTCCCGACGTCGCCATTCCTCCTTCACTGGTTAATATGTATAAAGAGTTGGAGTCAGATCTGGGCATTCCGCCGGCCAATCATGGATTTCTGGAACACTGGGCCCATCAGGGAGTGTTACTGCTCAACAGTGTGTTGACAGTCGAACATAAGCAGCCTGCTTCTCATCAGGGCAGGGGATGGGAGACATTCACTGACCAGATTGTTGCCGCGTTAAATGAGCAGCGAGAGCATATTGTTTTTATTTTGTGGGGCAGCTACGCACAGAAAAAAGGGCGGTTTATTGATACCGGTAAACACCTGGTTCTGACATCTGTTCACCCATCGCCACTATCAGCTTATCGAGGCTTTTTTGGCAGCCGACCTTTTTCCAGGAGCAATGATTATCTGGTCAGTCATGGAATACAGCCTATAGACTGGCGACTGCCAGCCCTGAATTGACCGGTGATATTTTGTTCCATGAGTACTGTACATAAGGCAATGGTTTATGTATGATCCACGCCACTGAATGCAGACGGTTGTTTCAACACAGTTTGCAATCGTTTCAGTCTATACGCGCTCGTAGCTCAGCTGGATAGAGTACCTGGCTACGAACCAGGCGGTCGGAGGTTCGAATCCTCCCGAGCGCGCCATCAAAAAGAATGATTCACCAGATTTTACAGCTGAATTGGCTTATTGAAGATGCTGTTCTCCTGCTCAAACTCAATCTTTCAAAGCGCTCATTCATACGCCAGGTAAGCATGGTAGATTGCTAATCTCTCTTTGGTGCTTTGCGTGATCGAAAATATTCTCGTTGCGGCGTCTAATGTGCTCCCTTTGCAGCATTCTTTTACGCTCTAAGTAAACGGGATCCTTACTATGCTTCCTTTGGTACTCCCTGCTTTTCTCCCTTTTATACTCTACGTAAGCGGGATCCTTACTACGCTTCCTGTGGTACTCCCTGCTTTTCTCCCTTTTATACTCTACGTAAGCGGGATCTTTGAGACGCTCCCTCTGGTAGTTCCTGCTTTTCTCCCTGTTACGCTCTGCTATAGCAGGATCTCGGAGACGTTTCCTTTGGTTGATCCTGCTTCTCACCCTGTCAAGCTCTGCTTTAGCGGGATCTCTGCGACGCTTCCTTTGGTACTCCCTGTTTCTCTTCCTTAAATATTCTGCATATACGGGATCTTTGCGACGCCTCCTTTGGTACTCCCTGTTTCTCTTTAAATGCTCTGCATAATAAGCGGGATCTTTGTAACGCATCCTTTGGGAGTTCCTGATTCTCTGCCTTTGACATGCATTGTAGGCGGGGTCATTGCGAAACTTCCTTTGACCCTCAACTATTGCAGCGTTACCGTCAGCGAACCCCTCTGATTTGGGTATTTGGCTATAACTTGTCGTTTGATTTAGATTTTGTGGGCTAAAAGGTGCGGTAGAAAGATTGATTATCTGATCATCTGGATGCCAATGGCACGTAGGTATTGGATTTCTGGTTTCTGGCTCACTCACCGATAAGAATGCCTGCTGAATAAAAGGGGCACCTGGCACTGGTGTTAGCCTGGACTTAACAAGTTCATTATCAGAATCCCAGGGTACATAGTAATCAAGGTCTGATTGTTGTATGTCAGGGAGTTCATTGCCGAAAGTCGCGGCTGAATCGGTAAAAATCAGATGATCAATATCATATTCAAGCAGGGAATGAAAAGAACCAGGATTATTTTGGCAAAAATCCGAATGATTATGGTAAGCAGGTAAAGATAATTCCAGCACATGAACAGACATACCATGATATGAAGGCTGCTGATCGTTATCAACAGGTGGAATCAGTTGCTCTATTGAATATAATGAGCAGGAACGAGTATCTGAACAGGAAGGCTCGAATGAGGGTAAGTTATTAAAGAGATTCATTGAATTATAAAATTGTCGAATTAAAGGCTGAGGCAATTATTTTATAAAAAAGTTCCTTCCTGAAAAAAAAACTGGTCAATATTCACCTCACAAAACCGAATTTTTATCCTCAATTTTCTGTCGTCCTCGCTACGGGGGCACCTAGCCAGAGTACGGTGAAAAACACCTGCTTACTTTTCGTTTGTTGATCGTCCACTCAAGATAGGTTGGGTTTGAACCCGATTGTTGATATTTGTTCTTTCATTAAACTGCAGAGGATGGGGTAGCAATGAAGAAAGTTCTGCTTGTTTTGCATTAGCTGCCTCTTTTCCTTTTTCCCTTGCTACTTTTTCACTAAAGCCTTTTCTTATAGCTTTTTTGTAGGCCATTAAATTTGCACTATATATGGCATTTTTCACCTTGCCTTTGACGGATGAATAATATTTGGCTTTGGCCCTGTATGCGACCATCTTGCCCTGGTCGGACGTTCGGTATCTGGCTCTGGTCTCCTTGCCTTTGTCTGATGCCTCGTATCTGGATTTGGTCTTCTTACCTTTATCAGACGCTTCGTATCTGGCTCTGGACTTCTTACCTTTATCAGATACTTCGTATCTGGCTTGGTTCTTCTTGGCTTTATCGTATCGTTTATCATTAACCATGATGCTTTTATACGACATTGATAAGGTGTCTCCGAGAGTGTTGGCTTGAGATAAATGACTCACTACAGGTTGATCTTCGTTTGCAGGGTTGTTAATGATTGCTATTGACCTATTTCCAAGCATTGGATTATCAGATGATTTATGAAAAATCACCGTTAGACACTGAGAGTCATATTTGTTCGTTGTATCAATACGCATCGAACATAGAATATTAGCTGCTTCGATCACTTCACGGGAGAAAGCCTGAACCGATACTCCAGATAAAGAATCAGTATTATCTTTAAAATAAGGGAAGAGCTCAGAAGTAATATTTGATTGAGTAGAGAAATCAGAAATTTTCATTGAATTATTGAATTGTTAAGTTTCATAGTAAGATTGCTCTTTCTTATAAAAGTTCATCTCTGAATTTTAAGCCAGACTGGTTTATTTGCCTTAACTCTCCTGGATTGTTCATAAGCTTTCCTGTATGTCTTCAGATCAGCTTTCCGTTTCTCGGTCTTCGAGTAAGCTCGATGGTAATACTTACGTTTCTCGGACTGTTCAAGAGAACTGCAGGAAGAAATACATTTCTCTGGTTCGTTGTAAGTCTTTCGCTTTTCAGGCCATGGGTAAATCCTATCATGATAGATGGGTAAAGATTGATCGTTGTGATTAGATTATCGTTCTGTGTTTTAATTCCGACAGGTAAGTGAATTGGATGATCATCTTTCATATAGTTGTTTGCGATGCCTATCGACCTGTTGTTAAGCCGGAGATTGGAAAATGGATTATCAAAAAGCACCATTGTCTGAAGGTGACTTTTAGTCGTTTCGTCAGTATGAATAATGCATTGAATATTGTCTACATCAACAACTTCACGGGAGAAGGCCTGACACGACGTGGCAGATTGAGAATAAATCGTAGTTTGGAAATAATTAAAGCGGTCAGAAGCCACATTAAAGTTAGCAGGATAGGCAGGAATATTCATTGAATTATTGAATTTTAACTTAAGACCTCTATTTGCTTATAAAAGTTCCTCCCCAAGGCATACCAATCAATATTTAAGTTAATAACAATGAAAAGCTTTTTATGACTATTTGATCAAGTTATAAAATAAATGGAAAGAAAATAGAGCTCGAATCAAGCTTGGTTTTTCATTACTCGATACGAATCCAGGATAATGGCGGCAGCTTCCTTTCCGGCAATTCTTGCCTTTTCCCGATCACCATCGACTCCGTTTAAAACTGAATTGTAAGCCTTCCGGTAAGCCTTCATGTAAGCCCTTCCTCTCTCGGACTTTGCCCAGTTGTTTTTGGAAGACTTTCGTTTCCTGGAATGAGAGTAAGACTTTTTGGAAGCCTTCCCTTTGTAAGACTCACGGTATGTTTTCTTATAAGCCCTGGTATTTCTGGACTGTGCGTAACCTTTCCAGTGAGCCTTCATTTTCATGGACTGCTTGTGAGCTTCTGCGGGTGTCAGGGGCAGGGGTTCCTCAGAACTGCACGATTCATGTGTCTTACTCTCAACGGTTGCAGTTATAACTTGCTCTTGTGTGTCTTTATGCAACAGATCAGGGGGAGTGTCTGGGCGTGATGACGGATTAGACAAACATGCCAATGGATTTTCCGGAGGTAATTGATGGGCTGTTTGTTCTGCGTTTGTTAATGTTGGATCTGTGCATGGATGGTCACAAGAAAAAATTTCGTCAGGTGGCTTCGGTGAATAAAGATCCGGGCGCATTATTTCTTTTTCAAATAATGGGGAATGAGATATTGAAAAATCATTAAGTGAACATGGAGATGGAAGTGTGACCTGATTGAGCAATCTATCCACTAAAAAAACATTGTGAGATGGATCAAGTTTCCGCACATAATGGCCAGTCATGCTTGGCATCGGACTGGAATCATCAGGTGGTATTACAGTTACGTCTGAAGAATCCTGAACACAGGAAGAGGCAGAAGCGATATGTGAGCCTACGTTAAGTCTTTCCATTGAATTATTGCACTCTTGAATTATAGATTAAGACCGCTATTTTTTTAAAAAGTTCCTGCCTGAAATAAAACTAATTTGTCTCAAGTGATCTGACGTTTTTGGCTGATTTACTGCTTTGGTTCCAATAGTTGAACTTTTTATTATAAAATTTTTGCTTTATGTGATTCTCTTATCAAAGTAGAAGCTTGCTTGCCAGCGATTCTTGTTTGTTCTCTATCACCGGTATTCTTGAAGGCTTTATAGTAAGCTTTTTGGTAAGCCACCGTTTCTCGGTCTGTGCGTAAGCTTTATTGTAAACCTTCTGGTAAGTCTTACCTTGAGAGATGGTCTGAGATTGGCCCAGTTCGGAAGCCGAAGTTGTAATAGCCAACTTATTTCCGGTAGGTGATGTATTTTTTTGAATCTGATCACTGTTTAATCGAGTGTTGATAGTAGAAACTGCCAACTTTGGCCTGAAGAAAGGACCAGCAAGATTTTGACTGTTGGGTAATGGAACAGAGATTTCACAGGGATTGGGGTGAATATCTGTAACTGATAAGTGTTGCCCGGTTGGTTGTGCTGACTTTAAAATGGGCTGGTTTGAAAGCCGTTCATTACCTGGAGTATCTGAAGGAGGGGGGGTATTAATCTGATGCTTTCTTCTGACCGTAAAGTCAGGTGATTGATTTTGTTTAGTATGGCTGGTAATGATCACTATCGACCTTTTTTTCAGCCGGAGAGTATCAATTAAAATATGAACAGGCTCCCTCGGCTGCTGAAGGTGTTTTCTGGTTTTATCAGTATGCATGGCACATAGAATATTCGCTGCCTCTACAACTTCACGGGAGAATACTTGACTTGATAAGCCGAATTCAGAAAAAGCAGCATCGTGATAATTAGAAAAAACATCAGAAGCTGCAATAAATCGAGTAGAAAAAATAGGTCTTTACATTGAATTCTTGGATTATGGAATTACGGCTTATGACAGATATTCTTATAAAAAGTTCCCCCGATGACAACCCACACTTAATCTTTACGTCAATCCAGATGCACAGGATGGCTTGAGACACTCATCTGTTGTATAACCAGGATCATTCTCGCAGCCCGCTGTTTGCTGCGCACATTGACGTTTTAAGTTCGCTTGATTTCTGCGGAGCTGCCTAAGGCGCTCTCTTTCGCGCTCTGCGAAAGCCGGATCTTTGTAACGTTCTCTATAGCGCTCCCTGCGACGCTCCCTTTCCCGCTCGGCATAAACAGGATCTTTGCGACGCTGCCTGGAGCGCTCCCTGTCGCGCTCTGCGAAAGCAGGATCTTTGCGACGCTGCCTAATACGCTCCCTTTCGCGCTCTGCGAAAGCAGGATCTTTGCGACGCTGCCTAATACGCTCCCTTTCGCGCTCGGCGTAAGCAGGATTTTTACGAAGCTCTCTTTGGCGCTCCCTCTTGCGCTGCAAGTAAGCAGGATCTCGGCGATGCTTTCTTTGGCACCTGGCTATTGAAGCGTTACTATTAACAATATCCTCTGACTGTTTCGTGTGGTTATCACCTGTTTTTTTGTTCAGGCTTTGCGGCTTGGAAGATGCGACAGAAAGATTGGTTATCTGATCATCGGGATTCCAATGGCTCGCTGTTGTTGGCTCCCCGATCCCAGGCTCACTCTCTGCTAGGCATAGCACCTGAAGAAAAGGAATATTTGGTATTAATGATAACGTTTCATCTTCAGGTTTATAACTGGAGCTCCGGGGTAAATATTGATTAAGAACTGACTCTGGTATGTCAGGATCATCAGTACGGATAAAGTTTGCTTTATCGTCAGGTGTTATAGGTTTAATGCCATGTTTATTCAATGAATTACAAGAATTATTGTTATTTTTTGGCATGTTTGACTGGTTATGGTAAATGGGAAAAGGAGTTTTCAATGCCTGAACAGGCATACACTGATACGTCAAATGACCTTTGCCTGAACCAGATTTACCTATTCTTCCTAATAAATCTGATGGACTGAAACAAGGGTCAGGAAAAGCAAATTCTATTGGAGCTGGCTTATTTGAGAGACTCATTGAGTTGTTGAACTAATTAATTATAGTCTAAGACCAAGGGTTTATATTAAAGTTTCTCCACGTTTTTGCCGCATTTTTATCCTGATGGATAGCGATCAGTATCTACTGATTCCCAGATTACTCAGAACTTAACCCAGTTATCTTGTTTTACAGGCTGAATATGATGATGTTTTTTTATATGGGTAAATAAGTTGGAAGACTGAGAAAAAGATGTTTTACACTTCAGGCAAAGATAGGGTTTAATTCCTTTGTGAATATAAGTATGTTTTATAAAATCAGATCTGTGAAAGAATCTTTTTTTACAGGTTTGGCACTTAAAATTTTTTTCGTTTAAATGAATCGATCTCTCATGAATCCGGCGCGTACCATCCGTTACAAATTTTTTACCACACCCAGAATAGGAACACATAAATTTCTTGTTGTCAGGTTTTTTTTCAGTTGGGTCACGATCAGAAGATGTTTCTTCAGTAGCGTTAGTTAAAATTTGTACCTCAGGTACAGCTGAAGCAACAGAAAACTGTTGGTATAAGGCTGGGTGTGATTCATTATTGACCTGATTAATATAGGCTGGAGACAGACCAATGAAGGTGAAATAAGGAACTGGGGGCAAATTATTAGTATTAAAAAACATAATGAGACTATTTAATTATTGAATCAATACTCTGACCTCTTCTTATTAAAATAGTTCCGCCTTTAAACAAAAAACAAACAACCCATTCGTTATGACAACAAGGCATAAAATTATGCTGCTGCTATTTAGAATGATGATGTAAAGTTCTTCGAAAGTCAGCGTTATCATGGTTTGAAGGGCGGTGGTTGTCTGGTTAGTGGATGTTCAGCCTGATTGAAATGAGGGCAGGAGATATAGTGGATACTTTGTGAACTTAAACTAACATGCCTGTTTTCAGAGATCACCTCTATGATGGTTTCGAGATAGGCTC
Source organism: Endozoicomonas sp. ALC013 (assembly GCF_049310205.1). Taxonomy (NCBI): domain Bacteria; kingdom Pseudomonadati; phylum Pseudomonadota; class Gammaproteobacteria; order Oceanospirillales; family Endozoicomonadaceae; genus Endozoicomonas; species Endozoicomonas sp. ALC013. Next base: position 9,018 of record NZ_JBLYNS010000113.1, read on the forward strand.
CTGAACTGCACAGCGGTGCCGTTTGATTATCACACCGCAGTATTTTTATGCCAGCAGCTGACAGTATAAAATTAATACTTATGTCCAGTTTTTCATCCGGTGAGATTTCAAGCCGGAAGTACAACGGAGGTCAGTGTTATGAATTCTCTAAGGCCATTTTCAGTTTGTCAGCAAGATCCACCCGGCTTATGACATTTGATTTTAAAGGATCAATCAGAACAGATGTCTCATACCCTCTAAGGGCAAGATCATTCAGAAATGTCAGCATTGCTTTTGTGAAATCATTCGGGCATTCAAATTCAACTTTTCTTGTGTATTGAAAATTGAAGGGATCACCAATGGAGAGGGCCAGGCGTTTCCAGAGGGTGGGAACTTCACCGACAATACGTAATGCTACTGGAAAGTTAAAATCACTTAAGTACAATGACTCTCCCGTTGCCGTTATTGGTTCCAGATGATCCAGTAAGTCAGTACAAACATCATCCAGTTGGAACATCTGATTTTCATGGATAATTTCGCAACTTCGTAACAGGTCAAGCTTTTCTAATCCGGCCTTCAAGCCTTCCTGAGAAAAATAGTGGCGGAAAAATTCAATTCTGGTTTTTTCCAGACTGCCTTGATTATTCTCGCACGCCTCAGAATATTGATTGAAGTGGCGGCTGGCAAAGGCAAAAGCGATCAACTGTTTGGGGGATAGAAAGGATAGTTTGTTAACAATCCACTGATCCAGTTTGGGGAACCTGGTAGCAAAGTTATCCTGTTCGGCAAGCACCAGGCGATTGGCCGGAGTTTTTGCCATGTCATTATGTTTTTCAATCACTCGCTTTAATACGGCAGTTTGACTTTCTTGTTCGTAATCCAGATTTTTCAGCCCATCTAGTAACAATTTAGCTGCTTGCTCAATTGATACTTTTGGTTGCTTGGGCTGACCGGGCCAATAAGCCTCAGGAAGCAGGTGAAACGGTGATTCACTGCCCTGCGAATTGCTGTTAGAAGCAGCCGGAATAGTTGGCATTTTGTCCTGAATCATGATGATAACCTCAGTTAATGGTTCATTAATATGGACTGCCAATTACTTAGATAGTTCCACAAGATAAACAGATCCCGATAAATTACTCTGGCTATCTTTAAATCCCTGTTTGATATTGCACCGAGTAATGCCTGCTGTATTTTGCTGACGTGACGCGAAGAATTGAAGTCCTTGTTTTGCGACTGACGGTTATGAACCTGTTTGCTTTTTTTGGGGTAGCCAATCAATCCATGGCGTTGATGCTCGCGGATAACCGGCAGTTCTCCGAAGCTTTTGATCATTTCAATGGCGCTCCCGTAAAGGCGCAGCAGATTTACCGGTTGCTTATCCAAAACAAACACAGTTACAACTTAAGTCTAAAATTATTTACAGTACCTGGTGTGATATAGTTTCAAGCATCGGAATGAGTGAAAGATATACCAATGATAACAAATAGTTAAGATAAGGAACCATCATATGGATAATCGTATCCCGCCGAATTCAAGAAAAGTTACCTTTGCAAATCAAGATGTTAATCAAAATCAGCTGGCTGAGGATTCTGGAGAATTTGATGTAAAAAAGGTTTCTTCGAAAAATCCTATCAAGATACTCATCATTTCACTTAAAAAGCTCAAAAATTTTATCATGAAGTCAATTCGTGACAGACAGATAAAATCTTATAACCAGGCTCTGGTAAAGGCCCGTATAAATAAGCATTATGCCAGGAATTTAAGGAATGCGAGAATTGATAAGTCCTACTACAATTTTTTAAATGAAAGAATGGATAAAGCTGGATTTGACAAGGGTTTACTTAAAGAAAAAAACTCCAAAGAAATTGCTGATATTCTTATAGATCATAAAATCATGACCAAGGTTGATGCCAAATACCTGCATAGAATTAATGTTGACTTAGACGGTTCACCATTTTGGTAGATAAATGAGTTCAATTACTGTCTCATTCAAAAATATTCATATTAGGCATTTTAAATTCGAACATGATTTTTCAATCTCTCCATGTGCCACTGTTTGGTTGATTCTACCAAATATGGCATTTGCTCAGCAAAATGGGTTTGTCCCAAGGATTCTGTACTTTCGACTCCCAAATATTGTCGTGTAAGTAAAGTATAGAGCGGCATATAGCTGAACTTTACAGATGGTTCCATCAGCAAAGTGGATTGAGCAATCATGCTTGCAGTGAGCAGTCATGTAACAGGTTTCACCAACTTTGAATAGCGAAATATCTGTAATAGAAGGGGTGTTACCAATAAGACCTGGCATTTAGTTAGTTTCCTGAGGGGCATGCTGTTGATGAGCCAGTCAACTTAGACCAAATACCGGGAATTGGTAACGAATCAATAAATCGAATTGACGTTTACAGTGGTAAAACGTATCAGACCTCGATAGTTTTCTGGCTGTAACCCTATGCTTTTACAAAAATTATCAAAGAGCATTTCTATTCTATTTGAATCAATATCTTCAACGTCATCCAATTTTAAAAATAATGGAATTTTATTTTTTTGTTTTTGCGATAGCGTATTCATCCATGCCAGAATTATCTCGTTAATTTTTCTTGCTTCCTGACCTGTTCGGGCACCATGCCAGAAACGTAATTCGAGAGTTCCATCTGGTTTACAGACTCTTTTGTCTGAACTATTGCTTGCATGTTGCGGGGCAAGTCTGATTTTAGCAGGACAATATACATGTTTTAATTCCCATAGTTGTTGAAAGGCGTACGCATAAGTATAAAAACCCGTAGGTTGCGTTGTTTTTCCGGCAGCAAGCTCTTTATTGATTAGTTGAATGGTGTGATCCAGGAGCGATTTCCACTGAGGAGCGCCATTACACATAGACAGATATGGAAAATATTCTTCACACTCACTCTCTCGGTCAAGGGCTTTGACTAAAAAGCGTTCATTTTCTACCGAAAGTAAAAATCTGAATAACAATTCCGGATTATTTGAGATAGAATTTCGGATATCTATATGTTTATGCCCAGATATGCCTTTCAATAAAAAAAGTTCTGCAGGGGCAAGAATAAATATATCAAAAAGTTCATAAGCAGTATAAGTAGCTCCATTACAGGTGAAAACTTGCTCTATTGTATAAGGGCTGCAATTCACCTCAAAGACATCATAATCAGGATAAAACTTAGAATTCCAGTCACCAAAAGTGAAATAAAGCTCTTTACCCTGGTTGCCATTCTTAATGGTTATTGAAAATTCTGATTCAGGTATATTCATGGATGAAATTATGGCAGATATATGTTCAGACCACTTTATTATAAGGAGATCTGGTGAATACTTTTTACCTGATGCACTTTTAAAGCTGAATTCAAACTCTTCTCCAAATCTTATAAGGTCGGAGTTAAATTCTGCCGTTTTTAAAAGGGTATTTTTTAATAAAGAATTCTGACTTTTATATGCCGGTTCATCATAACATGAATGTTCATGATCTGAAAATCCATCAAAAAGAATTTTGAATAAATATTGTGGTGCTGCAGAATTGAAGAAGAAAGACCATAACTCACTTTTTTTAGAGATTTCTACTGTTTTTGTTTCCAGTGTATCTTTTGTATATAGTGTACTCCAGTAATAATTATTCAGCATCAGAAAAAGTGGGGATAAATTTAGTTGATTGTTTTTTTCAGAGAAGTAATGGAATAACTCTTTTTTTTCATTGTAAGTTTTTAAATAGTTTTTAATTGTTTTTTTATTTAAAAAGAAGTCTCTTCCCCCACCAGAAGTCATTGAGAGAAAAAAGTCTGCGAGAAAATGGTCCGGAAAGCGAAGTGTAGAGTCAGGTAAGTCTACGTGATTTTCAAGTTCAATTAGCAAAGGAAGTAATCCAAGAAAAAATATAATGTTTTTTTCACAAAACCGGTCTTTGCTATTTCTTACACAAAAGCCACAGGCTTTTATTATACACTCATTATTTTCAGTCATTGGATATTTTTTTAAAAGTTCAAATGGGTCTTTTTTTTCAAAAGAAGCCATTTCTTCATCAATTGTCAACAAGAATTCAGTTAATCGACTAATTGTATTTGCAGCTTCTGTTTCATTACAAAAGCAATGTACAAACTGACTGTGAGTTTCAAGCAAATACCTCATGATTTCAGGATTGTTCCAGGCCCTGTTGATTATTGGTGCAAAATGGTGGAGTTGAGTGAAATCTGAAGTTTCTGATTCTTGAACTTTTATCTTCTTAAAATCTCGATTGAACTTAAACTTTGCTTCTTCTGAATATGTTCTTGAATCTATACCAAACAAACTTGGCTCAACTTTAGCCTTTTTCACCTGGCGATAATGAGATTGACCAGCTGATTGTAGCTGAGTTATTGAGGCATTAAATACAGCCGTTGAAAGGCTCTGTTGTTCTTCTATTCCTTGTAATCTATCCATATTACACCAATTAAATTCTTTTACATTGTATTTTTCAGGATTCAGATGGCTAAAAATCTCAATCATATGAAACTTGATTGGAGTGATGATAAGGGCTGGGAAATCGGAAGAACAACCTCGTTACCTAATTCATCTCAATGTCTAATAGACAGTGACAATTCGCATAAGTTCATAATAACTCAGTAAGAACACATAACAAAAAAATTCCAGGCACCTGTTCCTGTGGCTAAGCCTGAAAATCAGTGATAGGAGGCCTTCAGGTAAAGAAAAGAATTGGCTGGCAGTTGACAGAAGTACCTTTAACCGTAAAGAGTTGCAAATCATCAATTTCATCATTGAAAGGCCATTATCTGGATAATCAGGTACTGGCTTTGCTGTGTTCAGCCACCGGCCAGGAACAGGGTTTAGACTTTCCGGCCATCCTGCTGCAGCTGGAATCCATTAACGAAGAGCAGCGCCAAGGCCAACAAGGAAAGTACCGGATGACGTTCAAATTGAAGTCGTCCTTTAATATCAATCCAATGCCATTTGCTCCAGCGTAGCCAACTCAACAATTTCAAGCGCTGTCATATTGGTCGCGTTCAGGTAAACCGGTGGGGCAACACCTGCCTTATTGGCCTCTGCCCAACGAGTTGCGCAAAGACACCAGCGGTCACCGGCATTCAGACCGGGAAAACCAAAATCAGGGTTGGGTGTGATGAGGTCATTACCTTTGGACAGGGAAAATTGCAGAAACTCATCGGTCATCCGGGCGCAGACTGTATGACTACCAGCATCCTCCAGACAGGTATGACAAAACCCGTTCCGGAAGAAGCCTGTCATTGGACTTTGGCAACACACCTCTAACTCAGTACCCAGCACATTGGGCTGTTCAAACACCAGTTCTACCATGTGAAACCCTCCCATGATTAACCCATGACCTACAGGATAGATGAAAAGTCATGTCTACAATGGATCGTAGTTTATCGGTGCCGGAAGCATATACATCAAACCCGCTGATGATTCCGCGCCCCTGCTGCCGGTTGGCAACGTCAGCCAGTTTCAATTCAGTTTTGAGGAAGATAAAAAGGAGCTGAAAACTACCTGGGCGGGGGTGATTATGAATTGACTAAATCCGGTATCAAGGTCATTGCCGGTGGCAGCATTAATAACCTGGGTTGCAGATTGATCTGGCGCAGTAACCCACCGTTTGCTTCTTTCCATTCAGCACCTGGCTCCTTAAAAGAGCAGGTTTTTTTACTGGAACTCTGCGTCGTTTCAGCTCAATTAGAAGTCAGTGGTTAATCACCTGAGTTTTAGCTGACTTGACTGACTGACGACACTGCTTTTTGCGCTCCCTTTGGCGCTGGGCGTAAGCGGGGTCTTTGCGAAGCTCCCTTTGGCGCTCCCTTTGGCGCTGGGCGTAAGCGGGGTCTTTGCGAAGCTCCCTTTGGCGCTCCCTTTGGCGCTGGGCGTACGCGGGGTCTTTGCGATGCTCCCTTTGGCGCTCCCTTTCGCGCTGGGCGTAAACGGGATCTTTACGAAGCTCCCTTTGGCGCTCCCTTTTGCGCTGGGCGTAAGCGGGATCTGTCTGGTAACGCTCCCTTTGGCGCTCCCTTTGGCGCTGGACGTAAGAGGGATCTTTGCGAAGCTCCCTTAGGCGCTCCCTTTGGCGCTGGGCATAAGCGGAATCTTTCTGGTAACGCTTCCTTTGGTGCTCCCTTATGCGCTGGGCGTAAGCGGGATCTGTCTGGTAACGCTCCCTTTTGCGATGGGCGTAAGCGGAATTTTTGCGAAGCTTCCTTTGGCATTCAATATGTGAAGAATTTTCATCAATAGATTCTTCGGCTTGAATCGCAGGAGATGTATATTGTTGAAGATGTTCACTTGTCAATTGTGGGGTAATAATCGCAATTGGCGCTGTAGATTTAGAGAAATTACTAATGGCGTCTTGATTAGGAATTTGAATAGGTGAATTAAGTTTGGTATCAACATCTGTCGAGTTTTGCGAGGTTGATTGAACACCCTTTGTTAAGGAGTATATCGAAAAAGTATTATTTTCAGGGTCATATTCTGCAACCTGATAATTTTTCAGTGGTATAGCTACTGGAATTGCAGGAGAATCTTTATAGCTAGTTTGATTTTGTACAGCGAAATCTTTCAACCATTTTATTTTAGGATTTAAATATCCTTGATTATCTGAACTTGTAGTTTGGCCAGTCATGTCATGCTTAGTTACAGGTTGTCCAACTTCAGTAACCACTCGGGAAAAAGCCTGACCTGCTGCACCAGATTCAGCTAAAGACATGCCTTGAATATTAGAAAGGCCATTAGGGGCTGGACTTAATTGAGAAGAGGTTGGTCTATTCATTGAATTATTGAATTATCGAATTGCAGATTAAGACCACGCTTTCTTATATAAAGTTCCTCCCTTTCGCCATACATTCATCATATATTTATGTCAACCAAGCATAAAGAATTGCTATGGCTATTACCTGTGTACGGGACAAAAAATCTGGAGGCCAGAGCTGGCAAGAGTTTAGAGGGGATTAGCTGACTCTCCATGTAAGGTAATCTATGCGGTCTCTAACCTCCGGACAGATATTTGAATGGAACACGGTAGAGCAAACCACCGAGTGCAGCCTGACCGGGGCTTTAATGGTGCAGGAAGGCCAGTTAGTTCGGCCATTCTACTGTTCTTTCTGGTAATGGCGAGGCCGGTTGGGTTTCCCGGCTAACGGTCAAGAACCTGTTTGCTCTCTCCAAAGCGCCAAATAAAACTATGACGTTGACGCTCCCGGATAACCGGCAGTTTTCCGTTATCTATGATCGTTCCAATGGAGCTCCCGTTGAGGCACAACAGCTTGTGCCGTTTGCCTGCCCGGACGAATAGCGACCATTACCTTCTTACCCTTCGATTGCTGACCGTTCTCTAAGGCTGAAAGGGGTCAATCGGGACTGTAAATATTCCTTCAGCTTGACGACTGAAAATCGGGGGGCAGCACCTTCTAAATTTTTATTGGAACTATGGGTCGCTTCAGCTGAATTAGAAGTCAGTGGTAAATCACCTGACTTTTTAGCTGAATTGACTGACTGACGATACTGCTTGCGGCGCTCCCTTTGGCGCTCCCTTTGGCGCTCTTTTTCGCGCTGGGCGTAAGCGGGATCTTTGCGAAGCTCCCTCAGGCGCTCCCTTTGGCGCTCGGCATAAACGTGATCTGTCTGGTAACGCTTCCTTTGGCGCTCCCTTTGGCGCTGGGCGTAAGCGGGATCTGTCTGGTAACGCTTCCTTTGGCGCTCCCTTCTGCGCTCCCTTTGGCGCTCCCTTTTGCTCTGGGCGTAAGCGGGATCTTTGTGAAGCTCCCTTTGGCATTCAATATGTGAAGAATTTTCATCAATAGCTTCTTCGGCTTGAATCGAAGGAGATGTATATTGTTGAAGATTTTCACTTTTCAATCGTGGGGTAATAATCGCAATCGACGCTGTAGATTTAGAAAAATTACCAATGCCGTCTTGGTTAGGAATTTGAGTAGGTGGATTAAGTTTGGTATCAACATCTGTCGAGTTTTGCGAGGTTGATTGAACCCCCTTTGTTAAGGAGTATATCGAAAAAGTATTATTTTCAGGGTCATATTCTGCAGTCTGATAATTTTTCAGGGGTTCAATTAGATTTATGGGGGTAGCTACTGGAATTGCAGGAGAATCTTTATAGCTGGTTTGATTTTGTACAGCGAAATATTTCAACCATTTTTTTTTAGGATTTAAATGCCCTTGATTATCTGAACTTGTAGATTGGTCAGTCATGTTATGGTTAGTTACAGGTTGTTCAACTTCAGTAACCATTCGGAAGAAAGCCTGACCTGTTGCACCAGGTTCAGCTAAAGGCATGCCTTGAATATTAGAAAGGCCTTTAGGGGCTGGATTTAGTTGAGAAGAAGTTAGTCTATACATTGAATAATTGAATAATTGAATTACAGCTTAAGACCACGCTTTCATATAAAAGTTCCTACCTTTCGCCACTCATTTACCAGCAATTCCCGCTAGATTGATTATGGCCAATAATACCAAAGCTTGTAGACAGATCCGGCAGTTCTGAAATCGCAGACTATCAGGTAAAATATCCTGCATTACATGACTACTATTGTTTACTGTGCCTCCATCTAATCGAAAGACAGTTGCCGAAAAACTGATCAGCATCGTTTCTAAAGAAGCTGCGAAAATACCGGATTTCGGACCAAGGAAGAGTCAGGATGCAATCCCGCTTCATGATGCGATCATGAGCGGCCTTGCCGTCATGCATTTGAAGTATCCGTCATTACTGCAGTTTGACCGGGATTGCGTCAAAAATAAAGAGACGCTGGTCAACTATCTCGAATACGTCGAAATTGATCCAAAGGGTAACAAGAAGTACGTCAACAA
>NZ_JBLYNS010000114.1:0-17562 GCF_049310205.1 Endozoicomonas sp. ALC013
GAAGAGAAAAAAGCGAGTAAAAACTGCTGCCTGCTGATGCCCTGGAATAGTCTATTTTTTATATTTTCAATGAATTAATGAAATATAATTATGGACAGAGGTGGTGCTGGTATAAGTTGGAAATACACAACATCAGGTAATGATTATAAACGACCGGATGATCATGCCGGTGCTTCAGGAAGTGGGCAATACAGGTATGCCAAAGTCAGGCAGGTGAATGTACCACGCCCCTATCTCCGGAAGCATAATGAATGTCATCCTGCTTCTGACGCCTGCTCTGCTAACCATCCATCAGGACATTCAATAAAACCTGTTCATGGTTTTAATGCTCTCATCACACCAGAAAAAATGGATTGGCTGGTGAGGATATCTGCTCGTTATGGTGATCACTATGATGGTAAAACACACAGTCAATTTGCCTGTTCAATCAAACAATACACATCAGGGGCAAAACGATTATTAAATCAAAGTGAACAACACCAACTGATACCATTGTTGCACGATTTTAAAGTGACACCCGGGTGGACCTGGCGAAGCCTGACAACAACGCTTCATTCATTTTCTTCAGCGGGTGTTTTGACCCCTCATAAATACATGAATAAGGGGGATAGAGAAACTCAAGCAGCTTTACTGTCAAATTTACTTGATGCAGTAATACTTAAGTGCAACCAAAAACCTGAAACCAGGGATATTGATGCACAAGGTGCCGCCAACCTGCTGTGGGCCCTGGCGAAACTGGTGAGCAATGGGCTGGAGCTGGAGAAGACACCGAAGCTCAAAGAGGCGGTGGCCGCGCTGTTGCCCCAGGTAAAAACCAAAGCCGAATCAAAAGCAGAGAAAGACCATTTCAAGCCACAGGAAGTCGCGAACCTGCTGTGGGCCATGGCGAAATTGGTGGACAACGGACTGGAGCTAAAGAAGACAACGCAGCTCAAAGAGGCCGTGGCCGCGCTGTTACTCCAGGTAAAAACCAAAGCCGAATCAAAAGCAGAGAAAGACCACTTTAATGCCCAGCATATCGCCAACCTGCTGTGGGCCGTGGCGAAATTGGTGGACAACGGGCTGGAGTTGGAGAAGACACCGAAGCTCAAAGAGGCCTTGGCTGCGCTGCTGCCCCAAGTGAAAACCAACGCCGAAGCAAAAGAAGAGAACGACCACTTCAAGATACAGGAAGTCGCCAATCTATATTGGGCCGTGGCGAAACTGGTGGACAATGGGCTGGAGCTGGAGAAGACACCGAAGGTCAAAGAGGCTGTGGCCGCATTGTTGCCCCATTTGAAAGCCAAAGCCCAGGCAAAAGAAGAGAAGGAACACTTTATTGCTCAGCATATCTCCAACCTGCTGTGGGCCCTGGCGAAACTGATAGACAACGGGCTGGAACTGGAGAAGACACCAAAGCTCAAAGAGGCCGTGGCCGCGCTGCTGCCCAAGGTGAAAAAAAAAGCTGAATCAAAAGAAGAGAAAGACCACTTTATTCCTCAGCATATCGTCAATCTGCTGTGGGCCGTGGCGAAACTGGTGGACAACGGGCTGGAGCTGAAGAAGACAGCGAAACTCAGAGAGGCCGTGGCCGCGCTATTAGCCCATGTGAAAATCAAAGCCGAATCAAAAAAAGAGAAAGACCGCTTTATGTCTCAACATATCTCCAACCTGCTGTGGGCCATGGCGAAATTGGTGGACAACGGACTGGAGCTGAAGAAGACAGCGAAGCTCAAAGAGGCCCTGGTTGCACTGCTGCCTCAGGTGAAAATCAAAGCCGAATCAAAAGAAGAGAAAGACCACTTCAAGTCACAGGCAGTCGCCAACCTGCTGTGGGCGCTGGCGAAACTGGTGGACAACGGGCTGAGGAACACACCGAAGCTCAATGAGGTCTTGGCCGCACTGTTGCCCCATGTGAAAACCAAAGCTGAATCAAAAAAAGAGAAAGACCACTTCAACAATCAAGGCAGCATCAACCTGCTGTGGGCCTTGGCAACACTGTTGGACGACGGGCTGGTGCTGGAGAAGACAGCGAATCTTAAAGAGGTGGTGTCTGTGCTGTTGTATCATGTGAAAACCAAAGCGGAATCAAAAGAAGAGAGAAACGACTTCAACACTCAAGGTACCATCAACCTGCTGTGGGCCATGGCGAAACTGGGTGAGGCCATTGAGCTGAACCTGGTTCAATCTATGTTCGATTTTCTTGTCGACAGAATCAGTAAAATCCGTCAACTCTCTCAGCAAAATATATCGATGTCGCTCTGGGGAGTCATGGTATTTTGTGCCAGGTTTTATCTGGACTCAGGCAGCAATGATAAACACTCGCTTGAAAAGCACATAGGTGAACTATTTTCCTGCCTGGTCAATACACCCCCGGGCAATATACAGGTTCAATCCGTCATGGCCATGGCCGCAAGCTGGCTTGACAGAGAGTGTCCGGTGGTACCCCATTACCAGACAGTCATTTCAGAATTGCAATCCACTTTCCGCGATCAACTCCAATCAAGCCTTCCGTTGTTGAAGATTGAAGAAGAAAAGAGTCTGAACTCATTACCTCCGGTTGACCTGCTGCTGCCAGATTACAAAGTGGTTATCGACGTTCAGGGACCTTTTCATTACGTGAGTGGTGATTTCAAAACCAGGAATGGCTCGACGTTGCTGAAAATCGCCCTGCTGCAAAAATTAGGATTTGAGGTCATTGAAATCCCGGTGAACAAGATTGATAACCAGGATTCAATGAAAACAGTTATTGAGCAAATCAAGGCAAAGTTAGCCGTCCCGCCAGAGGCCCATGGCTCTGTGTCACGTAATAGCGGCGAGTGGGTGGCAGATGAGGCATATTTTACTGCCGATGATGGAGGGCAATTTTCAGATGACTGTTATTTTACCGCCGAAGAATATTTAGAAGAGCAAACCAAAAAGCCCAAAAAAAGAAAAAGGAAGAGAAAAAGGCCAGTAAAAACTGCTGCCTGCTGATGCCCTGGAATAGTCTACTTTTTATATTTTCCATGAATTAATGAAATATAATTATGGACAGAGGTGGTTCTGGTATAAGTTGGAAAAACACAACATCAGGTAATGATTACAAAAAAACAGACGTTCAGGCCACTGCTTCAGGGAGTGGGCAATACAGGCATGGCACAGTCAGAAAGGTGAATGTGCCACTGTCCTATATCCAGAAACGTAATGAAGGTCATCCTGCTTCTGACGCCTGCTCTGCTAACCATCCACCAGGATATTCAGTAAAACCTGTTCATGGTTTTAATACTCTCATCACACCAGAAAAAATGGATTGGCTGGCGGGGATATCTGCTCGTTATGGTGATCACTATGATGGTAAAACACACAGTCAATTTGCCTGTTCAATCAAACGGTACACATCCGGGGGAAAACGACCATTAAATCATAGTGAACAGCGCCAACTGATACCATTGTTGCACGATTTTAAAGTGACACCCGGGTGGACCTGGCGAAGCCTGACAACAACACTTCATTCATTTACTTCAGCGGGTGTTTTGACCCCTCATAAATATATGAATAAGGGGGATAGGGAAACTCAAGCCGCTTTACTGACAAATTTACTTGATGCAGTAATAAATACGTGCAACCAAAAACCTGAAGCCTGGGATATTGATGTACAAGGTGTCGCCAACCTGCTGTGGGCCCTGGCGAAACTGGTGGACAACGGGCTTGAGCTGGAGAAGACAGAAAAGCTCAAAGAGGCCCTGGCCACGCTGTTGTACCATGTGAAAACCAAAGCCGAAGCAAAAGAAGAAGGAAGTCTCTTCAATACTCAAGGTACCGTCAGTCTGCTTTGGACCCTGGGGAAACTGGGTGAGGCCATTGAGCCGAACCTGATTAACTCTACGTTCGGTTTTCTTGTTGACCGAATCAGTAAAAACCCTCAACTCTCTCAGCAATATATATCGATGTCTCTCTGGGGAGTCATGGCATTCTGCGCCAGAGTTTATCTGGACTCAGGCAGGAATAATAAAAACCCGCTGGAAAAGCACATAGGTGAACTATTTTCTCGCCTGGGAAATACATCCCCGGACAATATAGAGGTTCAAACCGTGATTGCAATGGCCGCAAGTTGGCTTGGCAGAGCATGTCCGGTGGTCCCCCATTACCGGACAGTCATTTCCGAACCACAATCCGCTTTCTGTGATCAACTCCAATCAAGCCTTCCGTCTTTGAAGATTGAAGAAGAAAAGAGTCTGAACTCATTACCTCCGGTTGATCTGCAACTGCCAGATTACAACACGGTTATCGACATTCAGGGACCTTCTCATTACGTGAGTGGTGATTACAAAACCAGGAACGGTTCAACGTTGCTGAAAATCGCCCTGCTGCAAAAAGCGAGATTTGAGGTCATTGAAATCCCGGTGAACAAGATTGATAACCAGGACTCAATGAAAATAGTTATTGAGCAAGTAAAGGCAAAGTTAGCCGTCCTGCCAGAAGCTCATGGCTCTGTGTCACTTAACAGCGGCGAGTGGGTGGCAGATGAGGCATATTTTACTGCCGATGATGGAGGGCAATTTTCAGATGACTGTTATTTTACCGCCGAGGAATATTTAGAAGAGCAAACCAAAAAGCCCAAAAAAAGAAAAAGGAAGAGAAACAGGCCAGTAAAAACTGCTGCCTGCTGATGCCGTAGAATAGTCTATTTTTATATTTTCCATGAATTAATGAAATATAATTATGGACAGAGGTAGTTCTGGTATAAGTTGGAAATACACAACATCAGGTAATGATTATAAACGACCAGATGATAATGCCGGTGCTTCAGGGAGCGGGCAATACAGATATGGCACAGTCAGGCAGGTGAATGCGTCACTTCGCTATACCCAGAAGCATAATGAATGTCATCCTGCTTCTGACGCCTGTTCTGCTAACCATCCACCAGGGCATTCAATAAAACCTGTTCACGGTTTTAATGCCCTCATCACACCAGAAAAAATGGATTGGCTGGCGGAGATATCTGCTCGTTATGGCGACCGCTATGATGGTAGAAATCATGGTCAATTTGCCTGTTCAATCAAACAGTACACATCAGGGGGAAAACGACCATTAAATCATAGTGAACAACGCCAACTGATACCATTGTTGCACGATTTTAAAGTGATACCCGGGTGGACCTGGCGAAGCCTGACAACAACGTTTCATTCATTTACTTCCGCAGGTGTTTTGACCCCTCATAAATGCATGAATAAGGGGGATAGGGAAACTCAAGCCGCTTTACTGTCAAGTTTACTTGATGCAGTAATACATAAGTGCAACCAAAAACCTGAAACCAGGGATATTGATGCACAAGGTGCCGCCAACCTGCTGTGGGCCTTGGTAAAACTGGTGGACAATGGGCTGGATCTGCACAAGACAGCGAAGCTCGAAAAAGCCGTGGTCGCGCTGTTGCCACATGTGCAAACCAAAGCCGAATCAAAAGAAGAAAAAGATCACTTTATTCCTCAGCATATCGCCATCCTGTTGTGGGCTTTGGCGAAGCTGGTGGGCAACGGGCTGAATCTGGAGCAAACACCGAAGCTCAAAGAGACCGTGGTCGCGCTGTTGCCTCATGTGACAACCAAAGCCGATTCAAAGAAGGAGCACTTCAACACTCAGGGTACCGCCAACCTGCTGTGGGCCTTGGCGAAACTGGTGGACAACGGGCTGAAACTGGAGAAAACACCGAAGCTCAAAGAGGCTGTGGCCGCGCTGTTGTACCAAGTGATAACCAAAGCCAAATCAAAACAAGAGAAAGACCTCTTCAATCCACAGGAATTCACCAATCTACTGTGGGCGGTGACGAAACTGGTGGACAATGGTCTGGAGCTTGAGAAAACACCGAAGCTGAAAGAAGCCGTGGTTGCGGTGTTACCCCATGTTAAAACCAAAGCCGAATCAAAAGAAGAGAAAGGCCAATTCAACACTCAGGGTATCGCCAACCTGCTGTGGGCCTTGGCGAAACTGGTGGATTACGGGTTGGAGTTGAATAAGACAGCGCAGCTCAAAGAGGCTCTGGCCGCGCTGTTGCCCTATGTGAAAACCAAAGCCGAATCAAAAGAAGAGAAAGACCACTTCAAGCCACAGGGAGTCGCCAACCTGCTGTGGGCGGTAGCGAAACTCGTTGACAACGGGCTGGAGCTGGAGGAGACACCGACGCTGAAAGAGGCCGTGGCCGCGCTGTTGCCCTATGTGAAAAGCAAAGCCGAAGCAAAAGAAGAGAAAGACGGCTTCAAGCCACAGGGAGTCGCCAACGTGCTGTGGGCGGTAGCGAAACTCGTTGATAACGGGCTGGAGCTGGAGAAGACACCGAAGCTGAAAGAGGCCGTGGCCGCACTGTTGCCCCATGTGAAAAGCAAAGCCGAATCAAAAGAAGAGAAAGGCCGCTTGAACGCTCAAGCTATCGTGAACCTGCTGTGGGCCGTGGCGAAATTGGTGGACAACGGGCTGGAGCTGGAGAAGACACCGAAGCTCAAAGAGACTGTGACCACTCTGCTGCCTCATGTGAAAAGCAAAGCCGAATCAAAAGAAGAGAAAGGCCACTTTATTCCTCAGCATATCGCCAACCTGCTGTGGGCCGTGGCGAAACTGGTGGACAACGGGCTGGAACTTGAGAAAACACCAAAGCTCAAAGAAACCGTCGTCGCGCTGCTGCCCTATGTGACAACCAAAGCCGAATCAAAAGAAGAGAAAGACCACTTCAAGCCACAGGAAGTCGCCAACCTGCTGTGGGCCGTGACGAAACTGGTGGGCAACGGGCTCGAGCTGGAGAAGACAGCAAAGCTCAAAGAGGCCCTGGCCACGCTGTTGTACCATGTGAAAACCAAAGCCGAAGCAAAAGAAGAGAGAAGTCAATTCAATACTCAAGGTACCATCAATCTGCTGTGGACCCTGGCGAAACTGGGTGAGGCCATTGAGCCGGACCTGATTAAATCTACGTTCGATTTTCTTGTTGGCCGAATCAGTAAAAACCCTCAACTCTCTGAGCAAAATATATCGATGTCTCTCTGGGGAGTCATGGTATTCTGCGCCAGAGTTTATCTGGACTCAGGCAGGAATAATAAAAACCCGCTTGAAAAGCACATAGGTGAACTATTTTCTCGCCTGGGAAATACATCCCCGAACAATACAGAGGTTCAAACCGTTATTGCCATGGCCGCAAGTTGGCTTGGCAGAGCATGCCCGGTGGTCCCCCATTACCGGACAGTCATTTCCGAAGCACAATCCGCTTTCTGCGATCAACTCCAATCAAGTCTTCCGTCTTTGACGATAGAAGAAGAAAAGAGTCTGAACTCATTACCTCCGGTTGACCTGCTGCTGCCAGATTACAACACGGTTATTGCCGTTCAGGGACCTTCTCATTACGTGAGTGGTGATTTCAAAACCAGGAATGGTTCGACTTTGTTGAAAATCGCCCTGCTGCAAAAATTAGGATTTGAGGTTATTGAAATCCCGGTGAACAAGATTGATAACCAAGAGTCAATGAACATAGTTATTGAGCAAGTAAAGGCAAAGTTAGCCATCCTGCCAGAAGCTCATGGCTCTGTGCCACTTAACAGCGGCGAATGGACGGCAGACGAGGAATATTTTACTGCCGATGATGGAGGGCAATTGTCAGATGACTGTTATTTTACCGCTGAAGAATATTTAGAAGAGCAAACCAAAAAGCCCAAAAAGAGAAAAAGGAAGAGAAAAAGGTCAGTAAAAACTGCTGCCTGCTAATGTCGTAGAGTAGTCTATTTTTTATATTTTCCATGAATTAATGAAATATAATTATGGACAGAAGTGGTTCTGGTATAAGTTGGAAAAACACAACATCAGGTAATGATTACAAAAAAAAAGACGTTCAGGCCACTGCTTCAGGGAGTGGGCAATACAGGCATGGCACAGTCAGAAAGGTGAATGTGCCACTGTCCTATATCCAGAAACGCAGTGAAGGTCATCCTGCTTCTGACGCCTGCTCTGCTAATCATCTACCAGGACACTCAGTAAAACCTGTTCATGGTTTTAATACTCTCATCACACCAGAAAAAATGGATTGGCTGGCGGGGATATCTGCTCGTTATGGTGACCTCTATGATGGTAGAAATCATGGTCAATTTGCCTGTTCAATCAAACGGTACACATCAGGGGCAAAACGACCATTAAATCATAATGAACAACGCCAACTGATACCATTGTTGCACGATTTTAAAGTGACACCCGGGTGGTCCTGGCGAAGTCTGACAACAACGCTGCATTCATTTACGTCCGCGGGTGTTTTTACCCCTCATAAATACGGGTATGGGGAAACTCAAGCCGCTTTACTGTCAACGTTACTTGATGCATTAATCCTTAAGTGCAACCAAAAAACTGAAGCCAGTGATATTGATGTACAAGGTATCGCCAACCTGCTGTGGGCCTCGGCAAAACTGGTGGACAATGGGCTGGTGCTGGAGAAGGTGCCGAAGCTGAAAGAGGCCGTGGCCGCGCTGTTGCCCCTGGTGAAAAACAAAGCTGAATCAACAGAAGAGAAAGACCACTTTATGCCTCAGCATATCGCCAATCTGCTGTGGGCCCTGGCAAAACTGGTGGACAACGGGCTGGAACTGAAGAAGACAGCGGAGCCCAGAGAGGCCGTGGCCGCGCTGTTGCCCCATGTGAAAACCAAAGCCGAATCAAAAAAAGAGAAAGACCACTTCAAGCCACAGGAAGTCGCCAATCTACTGTGGGCCATGGCGAAACTGGTGGACAATGGTCTGAAGCTGGAGAAGACGCCGAAGCTCAAAAAGGCCGTGGCTGCGCTGTTGCCCCATGTGAAAACCAACGCCGAATCAAAAGAAGAGAAAGACCACTTCAATATTCAAGGTATCGCTAACCTGTTGTGGGCCCTGGCGAAACTTGTGGATAACGGGCTGGAGCTGGAGACGACAGCAAAACTCAAAGAGGCCTTGACCGCGCTATTGCCCCATGTGAAAACCAGGGCCGAATCAAAAGAAGAGAAAGACCATTTTATCCCTCAGCATATGGTCAACCTGCTGTGGGCTGTGGCGAAACTGGTGGACAACGGTCTGGAGCTGGCGAAAACACCGAAGCTGAAAGAGGCCGTGTCAGCGCTGTTACCCTATGTGAAAACCAACGCCGAATCAAAAGAAGAGAAAGACCACTTCAACACTCAAGGTATTACCAACCTGCTGTGGGCGGTAGCGAAGCTGGTGGACAACGGGCTGAAGCTTGCGAAGACACCGAAGATCAAAGAGGTTGTGGCGGCACTGTTGCCCCATGTGAAAACCAAAGTCGGATCAAAAGTAGACCACTTCAAGCTGCAGGAAGTCACCAATTTGCTGTGGGCGGTAGCGAAGCTGGTAGACAATGGGCTGAAGCTGGAGAAGATGCCGGAGTTGAAAGAGGCCGTGGCTGCGCTGTTGCCCCACGTGCAAACCAAAGCCGAATCAAAAAAAGAGAAAGACCCATTCAAACCACAGGACGTCACTAATCTACTGTGGGCCGTGGCGAAACTGTTGGACAACGGGCTGGAGCTGGAGAAGACACCGAAGCTCAAAGAGGCCGTGGCCGCACTGTTGCCCCATGTTAAAACCAAAGCTGAATCAGGAGAAGAGAAAGACCACTTTATTCCTCAGCATATTGCCAATCTGCTGTGGGCCATGGCGAAATTGGTGGACAACGGGCTAGAACTTGAGGAAACAGCAAAGCTCAAAGAAGCCGTCGTCGCGCTGCTGCCCTATGTGACAACCAAAGCTGAATCAAAAGAAGAGAGAGGCCTCTTCAATACTCAAGGTACCGTCAATCTGCTGTGGGCCCTGGCGAAACTGGGTGAGGCCATTGAGCCGAACCTGATGAAATCGACGTTCGATTCTCTTGTCGACAGAATCAGTAAACACCCTCAACTCTCTCAGCAAGATATATCGATGTTTCTCTGGGGAGTTATGGTATTTTGTGCCAGGGTTTATCTGGACTCAGGTAGCAGTGATAAAAATCCGCTGGAAAAGCACATAGGTGAACTATTTTCTCGCCTGGGAAATACATCCCCGGACAATACAGAGGTTCAAACCGTTATTGCCATGGCCGCAAGTTGGCTTGGCAGAGCATGTCCGGTGGACCCCCATTACCGGACAGTCATTTCCGAATCACAATCCGCTTTCTTCGAGCAACTCCAATCAAGCCTTCCGTCTTTGACGATAGAAGAAGAAAAGAGTCTGAACTCATTACCTCCGGTTGACCTGCTGTTGCCAGATTACAACACGGTTATTGACGTTCAGGGGCCTTCTCATTACGTGAGTGGTGATTTCAAAACCAGGAATGGCTCGACGTTGCTGAAAATCGCCCTGCTGCAAAAAGCAGGATATGAGGTCATTGAAATCCCGGTGAACAAGCTTGATAACCAGGATTCAATGAAAACAGTTATTGAGCAAATCAAGGCAAAGCTAGCCGTCCTGCCAGAGGCTCATGGCTCTGTGTCACTTAACAGCGGCGAGTGGGCGGCAGACGAGGCATATTTTACTGCCGATGATGGAGGGCAGTTTTCAGATGACTGTTATTTTACTGCCGAAGAGTATTTAGAAGAGAAAACAGGTAAACCAAAACGAAAAAGGAAGAGAAAAAAGCCGGTGAAAACCCATTTACTCAAGCGGCAATTACACAGGAGTTGATGGACATTTAAGCAAGATGGGCTAAAAACAAGCCAGTAGTCTACTTTTATATTTTCCATGAATTAATGAAATATAAATATGGATAGAGGCGGTGCTGGTATAAGTTGGAAATACACGACATCAGGTAATGATTATAAACAATCGGAGGGTCATGGCGATTCTTCAAGGAACAGGCGATATCGACATCGCACAGCCAGGCAGGCGAATACGCCACCCCCCTATATCCCGGGGCGTAATGAATTTTATCGTGCTTCTGGTGCCTGCTCTGCTGACTATCCGCCAAGATATTCAGTAAAACCTGTTGATGATTTTAATACTCTCGTTACTCAAGAAAAAATGGATTGGCTGGCAAAGGTATCTGCCCATTACGGTAATCGCTACGATGGGAAAAAACACAGTCAATTTACCACTTTAATTAAACAATACACATTAGCGTCACAACGACCTTTAAATCACAGTGAACAACGTCAACTGATACCACTGTTACACGATTTTAAAGCGACACCCCGGTGGAGCTGGCGAAGCCTGACGACAACGTTTCATTCATTTACTTCGGCGGGTGTTTTTACCCCTCATAAATACATGGATGCGTGGGTTAAGGAAACTCAAGCTGCTCTACTGTCAAATTTGCTTGATCTGGTAATACTTAAGTGCAACCAGGAAACCAGGGATATTGATGCACTGGGTGCCGTCAACCTGATGTGGGCCCTGGCGAAACTGGTGGACAATGGGCTGGTACTGAAGAAAACACCGAAGCTGAAAGAGGCCGTGGCCGCGCTGTTGCCCTATGCGAAAATCAAAGCCGAATCAAAAGAAGAGAACGACCACTTTATTCCCAAGCGCATCGCCAGCCTGCTGTGGTCTGTGGCAAAACTGGTGGACAACGGGCTGGAACTGAAGAAGACACCGAAGCTCCAGGAGGCTGTGGCCACGTTGTTGCACCAGGTGAAAACCAGAGCGGAATCAAAAGAGAAGAAAGACCACTTCAACACTCAAGGTAACGCCAACCTGATGTGGGCCGTGGCGAAACTGGTGGACAACGGGCTGGAGCTGGAGAAGACACCGTTGCTCAAAGAGGCCGTGGCGGTAATTTTGTACAATGTGACAACCAACGCCAGATTAAAAGAAGAGAGAGACCACTTTATTCCTCAGCATATCACCAACCTGCTGTGGGCCGTGGCAAAACTGGTGGACAACGGACTGCAAAAGACACTGAAGCTCAAAGAGGCCGTGGTCGCGCTGTTGCCCCATGTAAAAACCACAGCCGAATCAAAAGAGGAGAAAGACCACTTTAACACTCAAACTGCCACCAACCTGCTGTGGGCCTTGGCGAAACTGGTGGACCACGGACTGAAGCTGGAGAACACACCGAAGCTGAAAGAGGTTGTGGCCGTGCTGTTGTCCCATGTGAAAGCCAAAGCCGAATCAAAAGAAGAGAAAGACCACTTCACGCCACAGGAAGTTGCCAATCTATATTGGGCCGTGGCGAAACTGGTGGACCATGGGCTGGCGCTGGAGAAGACACCGAAGCTCAAAGAGGCTGTTGCCGCACTTTTGCTGCATATTAAGGCCAAAGCAAAATCAAACGAAGAGAAGGAATACTTTATTTCCCAGCATATCTCCAACATGATGTGGGCCTTGGCGAAACTGGTGGACAATGGGCTGGAGAAAACACCGGAGCTCAAAGAGGTGGTGGCTGTGCTGTTGCCCCATGTGGCAACCAAAGCCGAATCCAAAGAAGAGAAAGACCGCTTTATTCCTCAGCATATCGCCAATCTGCTGTGGGCCCTGGCGAAACTGGTGGACAACGGGCTGGAACTGGAGAAGACACCGAAGGTCAAAGCAGCCCTGGCCGCGCTGTTGTACCATGTGAAAACCAAAGCCAAATCAAAAGAAGAAAAAGACCACTTTATTCCTCAGCAGATCACCAACCTGCTGTGGGCCATGGCGAAACTGGTGGACAACGGGCTGGAACTGGAGAAGACACCGAAGATCAAAGAAGCCCTGGCCGCGCTGTTGTACCACCTGAAAACCAAAGCCGAATTAAAAGAAGAGAAAAGCCAATTCCAGCCGCTGGAAGTCTCCAACCTGCTTTGGGCCCTGGCGAAACTGGTGGACAACGGACTGGAGCTGGAGCGCACACCCACACTTAAAGAGGTTGTGGCCAGGTTGTTGCCCCAAGTGAAAACCAAAGCCGAATCAAAAGAAAAGAAAGACTGCTTCAGTACTCAGGATATCGTTAACCTGCTTTGGGCCGTGGCGAAACTGGTGCACAACGGATTGGAGCTGGAGAGGACACCGAAGCTCAAAGAGGTCGTGGCCGCGCTGTTGCTTCATGTGACAACCAAAGCCGGATCAATAGAAGAGAAAAACCAATTTTCTCCTCAGAATATCGCCAACCTGCTGTGGGCCCTGGTGAAACTGGTGGAGAAGGGGTTGACACTGGGGAAAATATCGAAGCTTAAAGAGCCCGTGATCGCGCTGTTGCCCCATGTGCAAACCAAAGCCGAAGCAAAAGAAGACAAAGACCACTTAAAGCCAAAGGAAGTTGCCAATCTACTGTGGGCCCTTGCGAAAATGGGTGAGGCCATTGAGCTGAATCTGGTCCAATCTGTGATCAATTCTCTTGTCGATAGAATCACTGAAAACCCTCAGCTCTCTCAGCGAGATATACCGATGTCTCTCTGGGGAGTCCTGGTATTCTGTGCCAGATTTTATCTGCACTTCGGTAGCGATAGTAAAAATGCTCTTGAAAAGCGTATAGATGAACTGTTGTCTCGCCTGGAAATTCCACCCCCGTGCAATACAGAGGCTCCATTCATCATGGCCATGGCCGCAAGCTGGCTTGGGAGAGCCTGCCCGGTGGTGGTTCCCTATTACCGGTCAACCATTTCACAATCACAATCCATTTTTCGCGATCAACTCCGATTAAGCCTTCCGTCTTTGAAGATTGAAGAAGAGACGAGTCTGAACTCATTACCTCCTGTTGACCTGCTACTGCCAGATTACAACATAGTTATCGACATTCAGGGGCCTTCCCATTACGTGGGTGGTGATTTCAAAACCAGGAATGGCCCGACTTTGTTGAAAATCGCCCTGCTGCAAAAATTAGGGTTTGAGGTTATTGAAATCCCGGTGACAAAGCTGGATGACCAGGATTCAATGCAAAGCGTTATTGAGCAAATAAAGACAAAGTTAGCCATCCTGCGAGAGGACGATGGCCCTGTGTTACTGAACAGCGAGAAGACGGCAGAAGACGTATATGTTACTGCCGATGAAGAAGGGCAATTTTCCGATGACTGTTATTTTTCCACTGAAGAAGATTTAAGCAGTTAACCAAATGAAATCACAAAAAAGAGAAGCAGGAGGAGAACAAAGTCAGTAAAAACTACTGACTGATGATGCCATAGACTAGTCTACTTTTTATATTTTCCATGAATTGATGAAATATAATTATGGACAGAGGCGGTGCTGGTGTCAGTTGGCAATGCACAACATCAGGTAATGAATATAAAAAACCGGATGATCGTACCGATTTTGCAAAAAATGGGCGATACAGGCATGGCACAGTCAGGCAGGTGAATGCACCACTGCCCTATATCCAGAAGCGTAATGAACTTCATCCTGCTTCTGATGCCTGCTCTGCTAACCATTCACCAGGACACTCAATAAAACCTGATCATGGTTTTAATGCTCTCATCACCCAAGAAAAAATGGATTGGCTGGTGGGGGTATCTGCTCGTTATAGTGATCGCTATGATGGTAAAAAACACAGTCAATTTGCCACTTTAATTAAACAATACGCATCAGCGTCACAACGATCTTTAAATCACAGTGAACAACGCCGACTGATACCCTTGTTGCACGATTTTAAAACGACACCCGGGTGGACTTGGCGAAGCCTGGCGACAACGTTTCATTCATTTACTTCAGCGGGTGTTTTTACCCCTCATCAATACATGGATGAGTGGGTTAAGGAAGCTCAAGCTGATTTACTGTCAACTTTACTTGATCCAGTAATACTTAAGTGCAACCAAAAACCTGACGCCAGAGGTATTAATGCACAGGGTACCGTCAACCTGCTGTGGGCCGTAGCAAAACTGGTGGACAACGGGCTGGCGCTAGAGAAGACAGCGAAGCTGAAAGAGGCCGTGGTTGCGCTGTTGCCCCATGTGAAAACCAAAGCCGAAGTAAAAGAAGAGAAAGACTGCTTCAACACTCAAGGTACCACTAACCTGCTGTGGGCCTTGGCGAAACTGGTGGACAATGGGCTGGCGCTGGAGAAGACACCGAAGCTGAAAGAGGCCGTGGCTGCGCTGTTACCCCAGGTGAAAGCCAAAGCCGAATCAAAAGCAGAGAAAGACCGCGTTAACAATCAAGATACCGCTAATCTGCTGTGGGCCCTGGCGAAACTGGTGGACAACGGGCTGAAGCTGGAGAAGACGCCGAAGCTCAAAGAGGCCGTGGCTGCGCTGTTGCCCCATGTGAAAACCAAAGCTGAATCAAAACAAGAGAAAGACCACTCTATTCCTCAGCAGATCGCCAACCTGCTGTGGGCCCTGGCGAAACTGGTGGACAACGGTCTGGCACTGGAGAAGACAACGAATCTCAAAGAGGCCGTGGCTGCGCTAGTACACCTTGTGAAAACCAAAGCCGAATCCAAAAAAGAGAAAGACCACTTCAATCTACAGGAAGTCTCCAATCTACTGTGGGCCTTGGCAAAACTGGTGGACAACGGACTGGAGCTGGAGAATACAGCGAAGCTCAAAGAGGCCGTGGCTGCGCTAGTACACCTTGTGAAAACCAAAACCGAATCAAAAGAAGAGAAAGACCACTTCAGGCCACAGGCAGTCGCCAACCTGCTGTGGGCCGTGGCGAAACTGGTGGACAACGGTCTGGAGCTGGAGAAGACAACGAAGCTCAAAGAGGTTGTGGTCGCGCTGTTGCTCCAGGTGAAAATCAATGCAGAAGCAAAGAAAGACCACTTTATTCCTCAGCATATCGCCATCCTGCTGTGGGCCGTGGCAAAACTGGTAGACAATGGGCTGGAGAAGACAGCGAAGCTCAAAGAGGCCGTGAACGCGTTGTTGCCCCAGGTGGCAACCAGGGCCGAATCAAAAGAAGAGAAAGACCACTTCAAAACTCAAGGTATTGCCAACTTGCTGTGGGCCGTGGCGAAACTGGTGGATAACGGCCTGGCGCTGGGGAAGACAGTAATGCTCAAAGAGACCGTGGCCGTACTGTTGCCCCATGTGAAAATCAAAGCCGAATCAAAAGAAGAGAAAGACCACTTCAACCTGCAGGCAGTGGCCAACCTGCTGTGGGCAATGGCGAAACTGGTGGACAACGGGCTCGAGCTGGAGAAGACACCGAAGCTCAAAGAGGCCGTGGCCGCGCTGTTGCCCCAGGTGAAAACCAAAGCCGAATCAAAAGAAGAGAAAGACCGCTTCAAGTCTCAAGGTACCGTCAATCTGCTGTGGTCCGTGGTGATACTGGTGGACAACGGGCTGGAGCTGGAGAAAACACCGAAGCTCAAAGAGGCCCTGGCCGCGCTGTTGTACCATGTGAAAACCAAAGCCGAATCAAAAGAAGAGAAAGACCACTTCAACCCTCAAGGTACCGCCATCCTGCTCTGGGCCCTGGCGAAACTGGGTGAGGCCATTGAGCTGAACCTGATTAAATCTACGTTCGATGTTCTTGTTGACAGAATCAGTAAAACACCTCAGCTCTCTCAGCAAAGTATATTGATGTCTCTCTGGGGAGTCATGGTATTCTGTGCCAGGTTTTATCTGGAATCAGGCAGTAATGATAAACACTCCCTTGAAAAGCACATAGGCGAACTATTTTCTCGCCTGGAAATTACCTCCCCGGGCAATGAGGATCAATCCATCATTGCCATGGCAGCAAGTTGGCTTGGGAGATCGTGTCCGGTGGTTCCCGATTACCAGACATTCATTTCACAACCTCAGTCCACCCTCTGCGATCAACTCCAATCCAGTCTTCCTTCGTTGAAGATTGAAGAAGAAAAGAGTCTGAACTCATTACCTCCGGTTGACCTGCTACTGCCAGAGTACAACATGGTGATCGACGTTCAGGGACCTTCCCATTACGTGGGGGGTGATTTCAAAACCAGGAATGGGTCGACTTTGCTGAAAATCGCCCTGCTGCAAAAATCAGGATTTGAGGTCATTGAAATCCCGGTGACCAGTCTTGTGAACCAGGATTCAATAAAAATAGTTATTGAGCAAATAAAGACAAAGTTAGCCGTCCCGCCAAAGGCTTATGGTTCTTTGTTAAATAACAGCGGCGAGGGGGCAGAAGATGAGGCATACGTTACTGTCGATGAAGGAGGGGAATTTTCCGATGACTGTTATTTTACCGCCGAAGAATATTTAGAAGAGCCAACAGAGCCAACAGAAAAAACAAAAAAAAGAAACAGGAGGAGAAAAAAGTCAGTGAAAACGGCTGACTGATGATGCCATCGAGTAGTCTACTTTTTATATTTTCCATGAATTAATGAAATATAATTATGGACAGAGGCGGTGCTGGTGTCAGTTGGCAATGCACAACATCAGGTAATGATTATAAACAGCCGGATGATCGTACCGATTGTTCAAAAAGTGGGCGATTCCGGCATGGTACAGTCAGACAGTTGGATGCGCCACTCGCCTATATCCGGGAGAGTAATGAATTTTATGCTGCTTCTGACGCCTGCTCTGCTGACCATCCACCAAGACATTCAATAAAACCTGTTCATGGTTTCAAAGCTCTCATCACACCAGAAAAAATCGATTACATGATGAAGATATCTACTGATTATGGTGATCAATATGATGGTAAAAAACACTGTCAATTTGCTCTTTCCATCAAACAATACACTTCAGTGTCAAAACGATCTTTGAATCATAGTGAACAACGCCAACTGATACCA
>NZ_JBLYNS010000115.1:0-17250 GCF_049310205.1 Endozoicomonas sp. ALC013
GGCAATATCGGACAGTGAGTTCACGGAGCCTTCGGGGGATCTGTTCACGGGATTGTCCCCTGTACTCCCGGCCAATATGGGGCTATAACCAGCCGCAGATGATGCCCGGTTGCGACAGTAGCGGTAGATGCACAAAACCCCCACCAGTACAAAAAGCACACCGCCCAGGGCAATACCGGCTATAGCGGCTTGACTCAGGTCCAAAGCCCTTGAGCTGCTATTGCTGGAAGTGGTTGGGGTTGTTGTCGGGACGACAGGGAAGAACCCACACTGACGAACAGGATTGTTTGCCAGTGCCTCACCAGGCCGACAATCTGGCGTCAGCAGACCAGGGTCAATACCTGCACATAAATTATCCAGCCAGGGCTGACAACCAGGGACGGTATTGTTTTCCCAGTGTCCATTGACACGGACATTACAGATATCAGGGTCAGAACCACCCGTGATAGGAGACACTGCATATTCACTGTCGATTTCGCAATTTATCGCTGTGGTGCTGGCAACGATGGCTTTAGAATCTAATATTCCCGCTCCGATGCCAGCACATGCGTCCTTTCCGGAGGATGCCACGGTACAGTTCAGTGCGGTGGTGTCAGCAATCTTTGTAGAATCAAGTCCAGTTAAAAGCGTGCCCGCCCCGATGCCGGCACCCCCGCGAGTGCCGGAGGTTGTCACATTGCAGTTTACCGCTGTGGTGTTGGCAACAGTTGCCAAACTAAAAACGCCTCCCCCCACGCCGATGCCTGCACTTCCATCCAGGCCGGAAGCTGTCACGTTACAGTTCACGGCTGTCGTGTCGGCAACCATACCAAAAAAAGCAGCTCTGCCTGCGCCAACACCTGCGTAGCCATAATCTCCGGAGTTTTCGACTGTGCAGTTCACCGCCGTGGTGTCAGCAAGCGTGCCAGTCCCAAAAGCCGTACCCGCGCCGATGCCTGCACTTCCATCCCTGAGGGTAGCTGTCACGTGACAGTTCACCGCAGTGGTATCGACAACATTACCATTACCACGAAGTAGCCCGGCACCAATACCTGCGTTCCCGTTCCCGGTCTCTTCGCCGCTAGCGGAAGTTGCCACGGAGCAGTTGACTGCGGTGGTGTTGAACACCGTTCCCCGGACATCCCCCCCGGCAATCCCCGCACTGTCACCCAGGGCTACTACCCTGGCATTGTTAACGCTGATATTACTGACCATGGCAGCGTCTGCAATGGTACAGGCCGCTACCGCGACCGGGCCTTTGTCTTTTATATTGGCACCGTTAAAGCTCAGGCCATCGATCCGGCCCGGACCACCGAGCGTTTGCACCAGACAATGGCTGAGATTACAAATGGTGCCGTTTTCGCCACGGAGGCTGCCGGTAAACGGATGAGTATCATTACCAATGGGCTGGCCCAACTGGCTACCATTAATATCCCCGGTCTGTCGGTAAGTACCATTGAGTGGATAGTCAGGGTCATGGCCGATCTTGCCCAGGGTTGCAGCATCCGGCACCGCTATCCACCGGCCACTGTTATCGTCAGCTGTGGCTGTCCCATTGGCAGCAGCAAGGCCGGACGGAGCACTTGGCACCACGGCCGGGTTCGGCAGCTGGCGAGTTCGGGGTGTTGTGCTGGCCGATTTACGATGTAGGTCTTGCGGTCTGTTTTTTATTGCACTGTAGTCGTTTACCGGGTTTGCCTCCCGGGTATTGTCCGGTAACAACGGTATGACGTCAGATTCTGAACACACACCCAGTCGTCCCCACCGTCCCTGTGGCTCGGCAGACTGGGTTGTTGCAGGTCGCGAGGCGCTGGCAGTAACGCTACCGGGCATGGCTGGTGGCTGTATCAAAATCACTACCTCATGATGGCGTTAATTATTGTGCTGGTTTCCTATCGCTCATATTCCCGGGACCGCCGCAGGCAGTCATGGGTCTTTGCAATTTGATTGTCCGGTCATCCAGCATAATGAAAAACCTTTTCAACCTGGCGATAAATCTCGGCAGTACCAATGCGGACACCTCCCGGATTTAATACGGCATCGGCCTGCCCATGGAATAGCAAGAAAAGAACGGGTTTTTCTCTTGTCCAAACCAAAGCAGCCAATCTGGATCAGGTTAAAGTGCACTGTCTTCTATCGTCCAAAGCGTCTGCAGCATCTAATGGATTTAAATCCCAGCTGTACTTGGCTCCGGCTCCGATAAGTGCTCGCTTGCATTGTGCATCACTGGCAAAATCCAGCGCCGTCTTGTCCCTGTAGTTTTTGACGTTAATATCTGCATTGGCATCAATAAGGGTCAAAATATATCTAATATTGTTTTTTCTGGTAGCCGCAAAGAGCGGAGTTTCACCGGAGCAGTCTCTGGCATTAATATTGGCCCCAGCCCTGATCAGAGTTTCGGCACATTCTACATTGTCAGTCCGGCTGCCCAGGTGGAGGGCTGTACGGCCCTGTTGATCTCTGGCATTGCAATCCGCCCCAGACTCAAGGAGTTTTCGCAGGTAGGTAACATCATCAAGTCCAGCGGCGATATGAAGTGCGCAGTCGCCAAACTGGTTTTTAACATCGACATTTGCCCCGGCGAGCATAACTGCATTCATGAGCTTTTTGTCTTGACAACTAACCGACCGGGTAAGAAGCGTGTGATAAGCAACGTCGAATCCTTTCAGTCTGCCATTAATGTCAGCACCTTCAGCAATCAGAGGTTGTATGCACTGGGTGCTGCCATGCCTAATGGCATTGAACAAAGCATCATTGAGATCAAGACGACCAACGAGTTTTCGTCCCTCCTCGAGCAAAACTTGCACACTCCCGGGTTGATTTTTGTCGGTGGCGTATGTCAGAGACTTATTTAAAATCTCAGTATGTCGTTTACTGTCGAGACCCTTAAAACTGTCACATGATTTCAGCAGAAATCGGATTGAATCAGTTTGGCCTTTTAGCGAGGCACAATGCAGAGCGCTAACAGCTGCGTTTGCCCCCTCTTTCAGCAAATACCGCATAGACTCTACCTGACCTTCTCTGGCAGCTTCACGCATTGCCTTATTAAGTTTTTCGGTAATGTAATCTCTGCTTATCCTGTTGACCCAGGTGCTTAATACCCACTCCATACACTCAATCCGGCCATTGGCAGCCGCTGCATAAAAGACATGGTTAGGCTTGGGGAGTGGCCCTTGCCCTTTTGATTTTTCCCACAATAATTGCAAGCACTCAACCTGACCGTGTTTAGCGGCCATCCGTCCCAGGTCGCTAACTCTGCTCTCCAGATTATCGCCATAAGTGGCTGCTCCGGGTTGTTCCCAGCCTATATTGTTGATATCAAGATCCAACACCTTTTCCAATGCTTCCAGATCCCCATAACGACAGGCATGTTCAGCGACAGGCTGAGAGTCACGAAGCAACGGCAGGACAGGTTGCTCCGAGCAGACAGTACAATGCAGTATACTCCGCCTAGCCCCAGCCCTGGCTTGATCAAGCAATGGTTTAAGAATGCAGTCAAGATGGAATTGGTGGGACTTGCTGCACGACGCGGTGACTACCGATCGCCCGCCAAATGAACTGGTTGTTGGGACGTTACAGAGAGCACAGGTGGAAAAATTACTCAAATTGTTGATCGAATTTGTGACGCTATTCATGATAAACGCCCTTTCAGTGAGCAAATGACTTTCACCACCTTCGGTGGCTATACCAACCTGAGTAATGGCACCAATTCATCATCATCGCTTTCTTCGGCAATATCGGGCAGTGAGTTCACGGAGCATTCGGGGGATCTGTTCACGGGATTGTCTCCTGTACTCCCGGACAATAGGGGGCTATAGCCAGCCGCAGGCGATGCCCGGTTGCGATAGTAGCGGTAGATGCACAAGCCAGCCACCAGCACCAAGAGTACACCGCCCAGGGCTATAGCGGCTAAAGCGGCTTGATTCAGGTTCACATCCCTTGAGCTGCTTTTACCCGATGTGGGTGGGGTTGTTGTTGGGATTGTTGTTGGGATTGTTGTTGGGATTGTGGTCGGGAAGAACCCACACTGACGAATTTGATTGTTTGCCAGTGCCGTAAAATTATAAACATCGGGTCGATAATTCGGCGGCAGCAGACCAGGGTCAATACCTGCACATAAATTTTCCAGCCAGGGATGACAACCAGGGTCGGTATTGTTCTGCCACTGTCCATTGATTCGGACATTACAGATACCAGCTTCAGGACCACCCATGACACCAGCATCTCCATACTCACTGTCGACTTCGCAATTGATTGCTGTGGTGCAGGCAAGATTGCCATGAGTTAAAAATCTTCCCACCCCGATGCCAACATCTGCGCTCTTGCCGGAGGTTGTCACTGTACAGTTCAGTGCGGTGGTGCCAACAACCTTTCCAGATTCAAATCCGCCACCAACCATGCCCACTCCGATACCGGCGTTCCCGCCGGGGCCGGAGTGTGCCACAGTGCAGTTTGCGGCTGTGGTGTTAGCAACATTTGCCAGAGAAAAACTACCTCCCCCTGCGCCGATGCCTGCATTGCCACGCAAACCGGAAGCGGCCACGGTACAGTTCACCGCTGTGGTGTTGGCAACCATGTCAAAAAAAACAGATTTGCCCAGGCCAATGCCTGCGTCGCCATCCTCACCGGTGTTTTCGACTGTACAGTCCACCGCCGTCGTGTGAGCAATCGTGCCATCATTAAAAGCCGTACCCACGCCAATGCCTGCACCGCCATATTGAGCGGAATTTTCAACTTTGCAGTTCACCGCCGTGGTGTTGGCAACCGTGCCATGACCATCACGACGCCCCCATGCTTTGACACCTGCCATAAACCTCCCTGCACCGATGCCTGCTGCCCCTGAATATTCAGAGCTGGCCGATGTGCAGTTCACCGCAGTGGTGCCGACAACCCTGCCATTATCACGGAGAAACCCGGCACCAATCCCTGCTGCTCCGGCGTCTTCCACGCCAGCGGAGGCTGCCACTGTGCAGTTCACGGCGGTGGTGTTGAGCACCGTTCCCCGGACATTCCCCCCGGCAATCCCCGCACTGTCGCCAAGGGCTTCTACATGGGCATTCTTAACGCGGATATTACTGACCAAGGCCGCGTCTGCAATGGTACAGGCCGCAACCGCAACCGGACCTTTGTCTCTTATAAAGACACCGTTAAACCTCAGACCATCGATCTTGCCATTAGCTCCCAGGGTTTGCACCAGACAATGGCTGAGATTACCAATGGTGCCGTTTTCGCCACGGAGGCTGCCGGTAAATGGGTGAGTATCATTACCAATGGGCTGGCCCAACTGGCTACCATCAATATCCCCGGTCTGTCGGTAAGTACCATTGAGTGGATAGTCAGGGTCATGGCCGATCTTGCCCAGGGTTGCAGCATCCGGCACCGCTATCCACCGGTCACTGTTATCGTCAGCTGTGGCTGTCCCATTGGCAGCAGCGAGGTTGGACGGAACACTTGGCACCACGGCCGGGTTCGGCAGCTGGCGAGTCCGGGGTGTGGTGCTGGCCGGTTTACGATGCTGCGGCGGTACGTCTTGCTGTCTGTTTTTTATTGCACTGTGGTCGTTTACCGGATCTGCCTCCCGGTTATTGTCCTGTAACAACGGTATGGCGTCAGATTCTGAACACACACCCAGCCGCCCCCACCGTCCCTGTGGCTCAACAGACTGGCTTGTTGCTGGTTGTGAGGCGCTGGCGGTAACGCTGCCGGGCATGGTTGGTGGATTTATCAAAATCACTCCCTCACGATGGCGTTAATTATTGTGCTGGTTTCCTACCGCTCAAATTCCCGGGACCGCCACAGGCAGTCATGGGATTTTGTAATTGGATTGTTCGGTCTTCCAGCATAATGAAAATGCCATACGGGTAGTGAAGGCCTGTTCGTGCCTGACTCGGGGATTCTCACGACAAAGAGCAAACAACCCGCAGGGTAGAATAGTCCTGAGTGCGTTACTTTGCTGTGAAAATTCCCGAGAAGCGCATGAAACGGGCCAGCCTGAAATGCGTGAGCCCTTCGGTACTTTGAAAAGCTCAGGAAAAAAGCTCCTGACGGTGTCTGAACTGATCTAGGGCATCCGGGTTGGCCAGGGCATCGGTATTTTTTACCGGCCGGTTATGAATAACTTCACGCACTGCCAGCTCGACGATTTTACCGCTGATGGTTCTTGGAATGTCGGTGACCTGCAGAACTTTGGCGGGAACGTGACGAGGCGTAGTGTTGCTGCGAATGGTCTGGATGATTTTCCGGATCAATTGATCATCAAGTGTCACGCCATCACGAAGCTGCACAAACAACACAATGCGTGTGTCGTCTTCCCATTCCTGTCCTACCGCAATGCTCTCAAGTACTTCTTCTACCTTTTCAACCTGGCGATAAATCTCGGCAGTACCAATGCGGACACCTCCCGGATTTAATACGGCATCGGCCCGGCCATGGATAATAACGCCGCCATGCCGGGTCAGCTCGCCGTAATCGCCATGAGCCCAGATCCCGGCAAACTCGTTGAAGTAGGCGTTGTGGTACTTGCTGCCATCGGGGTCATTCCAGAAGCCAACGGGCATGGACGGGAAACTGGACTGACAGACCAGCTCTCCCTTTGCTTCAGTTAGCGGAGACCCTGTGGTATCCACAAAGTGAACATCCATACCCAGCCCACGACATTGCAGTTCACCGCGATAGACCGGCAGTATCGGGCAGCCCAGGGCAAAGCAGGAGATGATGTCCGTGCCACCGGATATGGAAGAAAGCCGGACATCCGCTTTTACCTCCTGAAAGACATAGTCATAGCTTTCGTGCAGCAAGGGAGAGCCTGTCGATAGAATGGCTTTGAGATGTTGAAGGTTATGACTGCTAGCAGGTTTGACGCCGGCTTTTTGCAGGGCGGCAATGTATTTGGCGCTGGTACCAAAAATGGAAACCTTCTCCGCCTCTGCCATATCCATCAGGGTTGCAGGTTCGGGATAAAACGGTGAGCCATCGTACAAAACGACAGTGGCCCCAAGGGCCAGTGATGAAACCAGCCAGTTCCACATCATCCAGCCACAGGTGGTAAAGTAAAAAATCGTGTCCTGTGCTTTCAGATCGGTATGAAGACCCAGCTCTTTCAAATGCTGTAACAGCGTTCCACCATGACCATGAACAATACACTTGGGAATGCCAGTGGTACCTGAAGAGTACATAATGAACAGTGGATGATTAAACTCGACAGGGACGATACTCACCGATTCATTGGATGGCTGGCAGAAATCAGTCCAGAGCACCGCATTGTTGAGTTGCACAATATCCGGTTCCGGATTGGCAAAAGGCACAACGACCGTGGTTTCCAGCGATGGGATGTTTTGCTGAATCTGTGGTGTTTTTGCCATACAGTCGATGGTTTTACCGCCATAAAAGTAACCGTCAACCGTGAGCAGGAGCCGGGGCTCAATCTGTCCGAAACGGTCCAGAACGCCCTGAATACCAAAATCTGGCGAACAGGATGACCAGATTGCCCCGAGCGCTGTGGCGGCCAGCATCAGAATAATGGTTTCCGGGCAGTTGGGCATAAAGGCCGCAATACGATCCCCTTTTTTGATACCGGCTGCAATCAACCCCTGTTGAGCTGCGGCCACTGATTGATAGAGTTCCCGGTAGCTCAGGGTTCGGCGACGGCCATTCTCACCTTGGAATACCAGGGCTGTTTTATTATCTCTTTGTTGCAGCAGGTGTTCTGCATAGTTCAGTG
The DNA here is from genome assembly GCF_049310205.1 of Endozoicomonas sp. ALC013. NCBI lineage: Bacteria > Pseudomonadati > Pseudomonadota > Gammaproteobacteria > Oceanospirillales > Endozoicomonadaceae > Endozoicomonas > Endozoicomonas sp. ALC013. The sequence continues at coordinate 7,700 of NZ_JBLYNS010000115.1, forward strand.
TTGAGTCAGGAAACCATTGAGCGCCTGGCATACTGTCGTTTATTAAGGGCGCGGAGGGTTGGGTATGAAATTGTACGCGGTAGAATTCTGCCAGCCGTTGCCAGAAGGCCGGGCGCTCTTCAATGCTCCATTGGTATAGATCAGAATAATCCTCCAGTGGCAAACCTGTGACTTCTTTTACGCGGTTGATAAACGCCTGAAGATTGGATGATGTTATTGTGTTTTGATCCGGTATCCACAGTGCTGACATTGGCTTTCTCTTTTGGCTTCTTTTCTGGGGTCTTCTCTGGATTCGCGAGTTGTAATTCACCTGGAAGGATGAATCGACCGGCTCAATGCCAACCCGGCATTTGATCTTGAGGGTATGCCCAGCTGGTCACAAATGAATGTAGCCGCTTTGAGCAGTTCCTCCATATTTATCCCGGTTTTTATGCCCATACCGTGCAGCATATAGACCACATCCTCCGTCGCCAGATTGCCTGATGCTCCGGGGGCATAAGGACAACCTCCCAGACCGGCAACCGAGCTGTCAATTATCGAAAGCCCCTCTTCGAGCAGTGCTAAAACATTGGCCAGCGCCTGGCCATAGGTATTGTGAAAGTGTGCTGCCAGGGCTGAGACGGGAATATGCCGGGAAGTGTGCTCCAGCACTTTTTTGGCGTTGAGGGGCGTGCCAACGCCAATGGTGTCGCCCAGGGAAATTTCATAGCAGCCCATTTGCCAGAGTTGTTCGGCTACCCCGGCAACAGCGGAAGGGTGGACTTCGCCCTCATAGGGGCATCCCATCACACAGGAAACATAGCCTCTGACGTTTAAACCGTGATTTTTTGCCGCAGCCATAACCGGTTCAAAACGGTGCAGGCTTTCGGCAATGGAACAGTTGATATTTTTCTGACTGAACCCTTCTGAGGCTGAAGCAAATACCGCTACTTCATCAGCGCCAGCGGCCAGGGCTGCCTCAAAACCTTTGAGATTTGGGGTCAGGGCACCATAGGTGATCCCCGGTTGACGGTGAAGAAGCTCAAAAACGTTGTGGGAGTCTGCCATTTGCGGAACGGCTTTTGGAGACACAAAGCTGCCCGCTTCAATACGCTTCAGTCCTGTTCTGGCAAGACGGTTGATCAGCTCAGAGCGAATCCCGGCAGAGAGTATCTCCGGCTGATTCTGCAGCCCGTCTCTGGCACCCATCTCAACCAGCGTTACCCTGTCAGGCAGTTGCTGTGAATTGGCGGTATCACTGGACATCCCTTTACTCCGTGTTGTTGTTTTTATGGTTTTTCGATGAACGTCAGTAATGGTGAACCTGCCCCAACCTGGTCTCCGGCCTGATAAAGTATCCGCTCAACGGTTCCGGACTCTTTGGCAGTGATGCAGTGCTCCATCTTCATGGCTTCCAGCATCAGCAGCGGGGTTCCCTGCGCCACAGACTGGCCCTCATTGACCATCACGCAGGTGATGGAGCCACTCATCGGAGCAAGAGGTACATTATCCTGATGGTCTTCCTGTTCCATGGGATGGCCGGGGAGTGCAACTTCATAGCTGATTTTTGGAAGAATGACTTTCAATAATTCCCCGGGCTGGGGAACTATACGGCAAATGATTGGCTGTAATTTCTCTGCGTCTGTGGTGTCAAAACGGAGGCTCACGGATGCGCCGCAGGTTTCGTGGTTAACGTTGGCGGTTATCGTCAGTGATTTATCTCCGATACGGAGTAGATAACGGTTGGACTGTTTATCGATCCTGACCAGCCAGCGCTGTTCATCCAGATAAAGCTGAACCAGGGATTCTGTGCTGAAAGTGGAGCCAAATGAGGTTGGCAGTAACTCATCCGGTCTGGCGAGGTTGCCACATTCAAACTGATAAATAGCCGCAACCGCTAACAGCTGCTCTCTTTGCTCCGGGGATAAAGCGGGAAAAGGGTGATGATCAATAAAGTCAGTACTGAGTTTGGCATCAATAAATGCCGGCGTTGCCAGCAGATGCGCCAGGAAGTCCCGGTTATCGCAGATCCCTGCCTGATAATACTGGGCCAGCGCCGTCTGAAGCTGCGCTATTGCAGCTTGTCGGCTGGGGCCTCTGGCAATGATTTTTGCCATCATGGGGTCGTACCAGGCGGTGATGCTGTCACCGGCCTGAATACCGGTATCAATACGCAGGTTGCCATGGGTCTCTGGCCATTCCAGGGCCAGAATGCGTCCGGAGGTGGGTAGAAAATCCAGCCTTGGGTTTTCTGCATACAACCGGGCTTCAATGGCATGGCCATGGCCGTGTAATGATGTCTGATCCAATGGCAGAGGCTGGCCGGAGGCCACGGTTAACTGCCACTCAACCAGGTCCAGATCGGTGACCATTTCCGTTACCGGATGCTCTACCTGGAGGCGGGTATTCATCTCCATAAAGTAGAATTGATCACCATCAAGCAGAAACTCCACGGTACCCGCCCCTTGATAGCCGATGGCTTTTCCGGCGGCGACGGCGGCATTGCCCATGGCTTCGCGCAGTCCGGGAGTCAGGCCGGGGGCGGGGGCTTCTTCAATCACTTTTTGATGTCGGCGCTGCAAAGAGCAGTCCCGGTCAAAAAGGAACACACCATTTCCCTGTTGGTCAAAGAAAATCTGAACTTCTACATGCCGCGCTTTTGTGACAAAACGTTCAAGTAGCAGTTGGTCATTGCCGAAAGCTTTTTCTGCTTCACGCCTTGCCGACTCCAGCTGCTGCTCCAGGTGCTCTGAATGTTCAACAACACGCATCCCTTTACCGCCGCCACCAAAAGCAGCCTTGATCAGCAGGGGGTAACCAATGTGTGCGGCTTCAGCCATCAGCTGCTGGTTACTCTGGTGCTCGCCATGGTAACCGGGAACCAGAGGGACTCCGGCCTCTGCCATGATTTTCTTGGCTTCACTTTTTGAGCCCATGGCATCAATGGCCGAAGCTGGAGGGCCTACGAAGATGATGCCTTTTTGCTGGCAGGCCAGGGCAAACTCGGCATTTTCCGACAGGAAGCCATAACCAGGGTGAATGGCATCCGCCTTTTCCTGTTCTGCTATGGACAATATGTTCTCAATATCCAGGTAACTCTCAAGAGCAGGGCTTGGGCCAGCATAGACTGCTTTAGTGGCCATGGTCGTATGGAGGGCTCGATGGTCGGCATCGGAATAGAGGGCAATGGTTTCCATACCCATGGCATGGGCGGTTTTTATAATTCGGCAGGCGATTTCCCCACGGTTGGCAATCAGCAGGCGTTTAATCATGGTGTTGCTCCTTTGCTGATGGCTTTTTATTAGCTAATGGCTTTTTACTGGCTGAAGGCTCTCCCCAGCCCGGAGCACGCTTTTCCAGAAAAGCGCTCAATCCCTCCTGACCTTCCGGTGAAATACGAGTACTGGCAATCCGTTCGCAGGTCAGATTAATGAGGCCTTCATCAATCAGCTGATGATTGACGTCATCAATTAATCGTTTTGCTTCAGCCATGGCAACGGGGGCGTTCTGAATGATTTGGTCACAAAGTGCTTCGACTGTCGACGATAAATCCTGCTCTTTACACCGTTCATGAATCAGGTTCAGGCGAAGAGCCTGTTTGGAAGATATGGTTTCTGCACTGAGAAAATAGCGTCGTGCCTGGCGTGCTCCCATGGCTCGAACAACGTAAGGACTGATGACCGCAGGAATAAGCCCAAGCTTGACTTCGCTCAGGCAGAACTTTGCTGATCGAGTGGCGATGGCGATATCGCAGGCGGTGATCAGCCCCAGGGCACCACCAAATGCTGCACCCTGCACCGCCGCTATAGTAGGGGCAGGGAACTGGTCCAGCCGTTGCATCAGGCTGGCCAGTTGTCGTGCATCCTGATGATTTTCTGCTTTGCTCAGCGCTTTCGACTGTTTCATCCAGTTGAGGTCAGCACCGGTACAGAAATGTTTACCGTTGGCTTTGAGTATCAGCAGGCGGGTGGGCGTCTGCTCAATCTGATCAAAAGCCTGGTGCATTTCGGCAATCAGCTCTTTATTCAGGGCGTTACCGGTTTCAGGCCGGTTGAGACAGAGCGTAGCGATCTGACGGGTTTGGTCACTGATATCAAGGGTCAGGCTTTTATAGTTCATTGTGATGTGCACCTTACATCCTGAATATGCCAAAGCGGGTGTCTTCAATGGGGGCATTCATTGCTGCAGAAAGGCCCAGTCCAAGGACGGTGCGGGTATCCGCCGGATCAATCACCCCGTCATCCCAGAGTCGTGCACTGGCGTAGTAAGGGTTGCCCTGGTGATTGTAGTTCTCAAGAATGGGCTGACGAATGGCCCGGGCTTCCTCTTCACTTAATGCCTGACCCTGTTTTTCCATGGCATCACGTTTGACCTGGACCAGGACATTGGCGGCCTGTTCTGCGCCCATCACCGAAATACGGGCATTGGGCCAGCTCCAGAGAAACCGGGGGTCGTAGGCTCTGCCACACATGCCATAATTCCCAGCACCAAAGCTGCCACCGATTATCACCGTAAACTTTGGGACTCTGGCACAGGCAACAGCGTTGACCATTTTTGCCCCATGGCGGGCAATACCCCCGGACTCCGCCTGGGATCCCACCATATAACCGGTGGTATTCTGGAGAAATACCAGTGGCATTTTGCGCTGACAGCACAGTTCGATAAGGTGTGCACCTTTCTGGGCGGATTCGGAAAAGAGTATGCCGTTGTTGGCAACAATCCCCACCGGATGCCCATGGATTCGGGCAAAGCCACACACCAGCGTTTCCCCAAACAGCGCCTTGAACTCATCAAAATCGGAGCCATCAACAATACGGGCGATGACTTCCCTGACGTCATAGGGCTGTCTCAGGTCGGAAGGGACAACCCCATAGAGCTCTTCGATGTCATACAGTGGTTCAGTACCTGGCCGGAGATCGTAATAACTTTTCTTTACCCGATTCAGGCGGGACACCGATTGTCGAATCAGGCGGATGGCATGGGCATCATCATTGGCGTAATGGTCGGCCACGCCGGATTGACGACAATGAACGTCTGCACCGCCCAGTGCCTCAGCGCTAATCTCTTCACCGGTGGCGGCTTTCACCAGGGGAGGGCCAGCAAGGAAAATGGTGCCCTGACCGCGGACAATAATGCTTTCATCTGCCATGGCAGGAACATAAGCGCCGCCGGCCGTGCAGGAACCCATCACCGCAGCAATTTGTGGAATCCCCCTGGCCGACATATTGGCCTGATTAAAGAAAATCCGGCCAAAGTGTTCCCGGTCAGGAAACACTTCATCCTGTCTGGGCAGATTGGCACCACCGGAATCCACCAGGTAGATACAGGGCAGGTGATTCTGCTCGGCGATGGCCTGGGCTCTTAAATGCTTTTTAACAGTGAGTGGAAAGTAGCTGCCGCCTTTGACGGTGGCATCGTTAGCGACAATCATGCACTCACGGCCTGAAACCTGGCCAATACCGGCCACCACGCCGGCACAGGGTACTGCTTCGCTGTAGACCTTGTCGGCCGCAAAAAGTCCGACTTCCATAAATGGGGAGCCAGGGTCCAGCAACAGGGCGATTCTATCTCTGGGCAGCAGTTTGCCTTTGCTGATGTGTTTTTGGCGGGCCTTTTCAGGGCCTCCCTGTTTCAGGTGATCAGACTTCTGCTGCAGTTCATCAACCAGTGCCTGCATTTGACGACGGTTGTCATTAAATTCTGCGCTGTCTATGGCTATTGTTGTGGTAAGTGCCACCATGACAATCCCCCCTCCGTTTAATGTCCGGTTTCCTGAAACAGCTCCCGGCCGATCAGCATACGACGGATTTCCGATGTGCCGGCACCGATCTCGTACAGTTTGGCATCCCTTAACAGGCGTCCGGTGGGGTAGTCATTGATATAGCCATTGCCACCGAGTATCTGGATGGCATCCAGTGCCAGTGCTGTTGCTGTTTCGGCACAGTAGAGAATAACGCCAGCCGCATCCTTGCGGGTTGTTTCGCCACGGTCACAGGCACCAGCGACAGCATAGAGGTAAGCTTTGCAGGCATTCATCCGGGTGTACATATCGGCAACCTTGCCCTGAATCAGCTGAAACTCACCGATGGACTGGCCAAACTGTTTACGGTCATGAATGTAAGGCAGAACCACATCCAGGCAGGCCTGCATGATGCCGGTGGGGCCTCCTGAAAGCACTACCCGCTCGTAGTCCAGTCCGCTCATCAGCACTTCAACACCACCATTGAGGTTGCCCAGCACGTTTCGGGCAGGCACTTCACAGTCCTCAAACACCAGTTCGCAGGTGTTTGAACCCCGCATGCCCAGTTTGTCCAGTTTCGGGGCTCTGGAGAATCCGGGGAAGTCCCTTTCAACAATAAAGGCGGTAATGCCACGGGATCTTTTTTCCGGTTCCGTTTTGGCATAGATCACGCAGGTGGAGGCATCAGGGCCATTAGTGATCCACATTTTGTTACCGTTCAGGATAAAGCGGTCGCCTTTCTTTTCGGCCCTGAGCTTCATACTGACGACATCGGAACCGGCTTCCGGTTCACTCATGGCCAGTGCGCCAATGGCCTGGCCACTGATCAAGTCAGGCAGATATTGTTCTTTTTGCGCATCGTTACCCATCCGGAAAATCTGGTTGACACAGAGGTTGGAGTGGGCACCATAGCTAAGCCCTACGGCAGCAGAAGCCCTGCTGATCTCTTCCATGGCGATAACATGGGCAAGATACCCCATGGCTGAGCCGCCATACGGTTCAGATACGGTGATACCCAGCAAGCCCATATCCCCCATTTTCTGCCAGAGATCCATGGGGAACTGGTTGGTCTGGTCGATCTCCATGGCCCTTGGCGCAATCTCTTTTGCCGCAAACTGTCTGACCTGCTCCCTGAGCATGTCGTTGGTTTCTCCAAGGTTGAAATTCAGCTCTGCGTATTGGCTCATTTGGGCTTCCTCACTTTTTATTGTTATTGCTGTGGGAGTTTTATCTAACGGTTTACTGTTCGCTTTCCTTCAGGGCTTTAACACAGCGCTTTCTGGCTTCGATAAGTTCATCCTGCATTATGTGAATGTCCTGCAGCTGTTGCTCAAGGCGCATACTGGACGTATCAATGGCATCAAGCATTGCCAGGAGCTGCTTTTTATTTCGGGACGTCGGGTCATACAGCGCAATCAAATCTCTGGATTCAGCCAGGCTTAAGCCAAGACGCCTGCCCCGGACAATAAGCTTAAGATGAACGCGGTCCTTCTTGCTATATACGCGCTGCAGACCATTACGCTTTGGGCTGAGTAGCCCCTGATCTTCATAAAAGCGTATCGCCCTGGGAGTGAGGTCAAACTCCCTGGCGAGTTCTGAAATAGTGAACGTGCTCTCGGACATGGTTCTGTGCTCGTTATTGGCAGCGTGTTGAAGACGCTTCTTTCTAATCACGACTTGAGTATAGCTTCCCCTTACGTAAACGTAAATCTGTCTGCCGAACCCACTGACTTTTCCGGTTTGGTAGCTGTTTTTTAGCTTCGATTGCTTACCACTCTGGGTGAGGAGAGTTTCATCAGGAATGTTAATGTTCCTTCAGTCAGGGGGGCTGAAGGCGGGGGAAGAGAGGGAAGTGATGATAATTCTGCTTTTTTTGCATTCGCTGCCAGCTCTCCTTTTTCCCTCGCTACTTTTTCACTAAAGCCTTTTTTTAAGGCTGCTCTATAGGCGTTTGATCTTGCATTACATATGGCTTTTATTTTCATACCTTTAGCAGTTTGGGTGTATCTGGCTACTCTTCTGGAATTATTGACTCTGCCTTTTTGGGATTTGGCGTATCTGGCCCTGCTAGCCCTGCGTTTATCCGATGTGGCATATTTGGCTTTACTTTTTGCCTGCTTTGGCATATCTCTTGCCAAAGAGCAGTCATCTTTGGGCGAAACAAGCAGAGGTTCACCAGAACCGGATGGTTCAGTTAATTTCAACCAGTCAGTTTCTTTGCACGCTTGCTGTTCTGTAGCTGTATTCAATGGACCAATTACAGCCACTGGACGCAATGATGACTGAGCAAAACTGACTGATGCATTTTTCGAGGGTAATGGCTGAGCTATTCGTTGAGAGCTTCTTGGGGTTAAATCCGTTTTTGTAAAATCATCAGCGGCTTTCCTGGTTACATCACAAGGTGCAATGGCATCAAGAGCTGCCTGTACATAGATTCCAGGAAACGGTGGTTTGTTTTCAGTGGGTGGTGAATAAGAAATAGAAAAATCGTTAAGGGAACGTGTAGTAGGAGTCGGCATGTTCTGGTTGGTTATGTGCTTATTTATATATCTGACATGGGGTGAATTGACTATCTGTACATAACAGCCAGCCATACCTTGATGTGTGCTGATAGCATAAGGGTTTGCTAAAGGTGTTCCTGACCAATCCTGAAAACACGGATAAACAAAACCGAAATTTGGGCCAGCGTTGGAAGTGTTCATTGAATTCTAGAAATATTGAATTTCTGCTTGAGACTGTCCCTTCTTTAAAAAGTTCCTGCTTACAGCCCAATCAATCACAAAAGACGTGTGGATGGCAGATAAAAAAGTAGAGGTTAGACGACAGAAAAAAACCACCCGGTGATATCAGGCAGGAGAAGGGATTGGCATTGCTGGCTCGGAATAAGTAGTTAGAAACTACTTCCGGTCAAGTTTGAAAACATGCTCTGTAATTACCTGCAAACCCTGGGCCTGTTTTCGAGGTGAAGGTTTGGTGTCCCGTGTCTCAATCAGATCGATCTCGAAGTGGTCACCGTAGAGTGCTTTTACCCGATTGGGTGGGATACTGAATGGTGGCGCTGCTGCGGCAGTATCATCATATTCGACCGTGATCAGCAGGATTTGCTCAATATCCGGTGCGATACGCAGGAGTTGTTCTATATAAGCTTCCTGCTTGCCGGGAGGGAGTGCAACCAGGGCTGCCCGGTCATAAACAAATCTGGCCGGAATACTCTCTGCTGTCAGGGTAAAAAAATCCCCCCGGACCAGGGCTAATCGTTCGCTGGACCAGTACTCATGTTCACCTGCTGCCTGCCTTGTGTAATTGAGGTTTTGCTCGGAAAAAAAGGCTTCTACAGCCACCTCGCTCAACTCGGAGCCAATAACAAAGTGTCCCTGTTTATGGAGCTCAACCATATCAAGGCTCTTGCCACACAACGGAACGAACACCATATCCTTTGGTACTGCACGTATTTTGGGCCAGTGTTTAACCAGCATAGGGTTGGCCTGATCAAGATGGAAGCCAATGTTATTGTTCTCCCAATGAGACTGCCAGTTAATCTCGTCCATTGCTATTGATATCCCGTTACCATGGTCGGACACTGAATTGGATGCTTTGCAATTATTAACCATACCGGCTGCCAGTAGGAAGATAAATAGCTGAGTGTAGTTCATGATCAGCCTTACTCTCTGAAGTGGTGCATACAAGGTAGCAGAATGCTACTGGTTGTGATTGAAGGGACGCATTGAGCAGGAAAATCCACGATGGGAAATTCCCTGGCAAAAAAACTGAAATCCAGGGGCAGGGTTGTTACGCTGTTCGATACCGGCCGCCGCCCCCATTAATAAGTAGT
>NZ_JBLYNS010000116.1:0-16858 GCF_049310205.1 Endozoicomonas sp. ALC013
TATTTTGCCCCCGATTGAATAACAACATCAAAGGTCCTCAGATAGATTTACTGATGTCTGAACCTTCAGAAGATTGACGATGCCTGAGTAGGTTTTGATTTCTGCTATTTTGTTATTCAAGACTGGTCCCGGATTGCCAAAGGGGAACATAGCATGAAGGGTGCGGCCTACCGCTAAGCTCTCTCGAGCTATCGTTAGAACAGTTTCTGAAAGTTCAAGGGCGGTCTTTCCGTTCTGGGCTCTGTCTTTGGTGGAGGCACCTTGGTCAATCAGGCGCTGAACTGCATTTGAATGACCTTCAATGGCCGCATAATGGAGGGGGGTCATCATGCCAACATCCTTTGCCAGCGCATCTGGTGTGACATCCACTCTGCTGGTGGTAGCATTGACGAAAGCACCATGGCCAATCAGTTGATCAATAACCTTTGACTTACCAGATTTAGCCGCAAGATGCAGAGGTGTTTGTCCCCGGCTGTTTTTGGCATTGACGTCAACTTTACAGGCAATCAGTACCTCAATGGCGTCATGTGCGTGGTGACTGAAGACTGCACAGTGCAGGGGCGTCCATCCAGAATGGTAAAGGGTATTAACGTCAGCACTCCGGGTTATCATGGCCTGGATTTTGTCTTTTTGTCCCTCCATAATCACCTCGTGAAAGGCTGATTTACAAGAGCCTGGATAATGAAGCGTGTTAATGTCAGCCCCCGGAGTTCTGGCTAGCAATTGGTCGAATAAATTCCAGTCATTGATTTTAATCAGTTCACTGAGCAACCCGGCACGCATATCGTCACAAGGTGCCTCAGAGCGGCACAGGGCACTGGCTAACGACCTGATGATGGGTGTAGTCAGTTTGTTTACTCTGTTTATCCAGCTCCATAGCGTCTCGCCACGGCCAATAAGTACATTGGTGGCTGCGCCAGCGGTCAGCAGAAGATCAACGGTCTCAACCTGACCGGTCTCAATAGCAATGTGAAGTGGTGTTTTTTTGTACTGTTTCCGGTGGAATTCCCTTTCACCGTATCTTACTGTGGATTTATCGGTTCTCTCCCTCATTCTTCCTATGTTAAAAAAATGGTGTATTGTCGTTTCAACCCTAAACACTTTTGGCAACCATGAGGCTTGGGCATCAATATTAGCGCCCCTGTCAAGCAATAGCCGAATGGAATCATGTTGCCCATGTTCTACCGCAAAATGGAGGGGGGTCCTGCTACCGGCAGTGATATCAGCGCCTTTGTCAAGCAAAATCTTAATGACATTAAGGAAACCTTTTGCAGCTGCAAAGTGAAGTGGGCATCTTTCATCCGGGACGAGGTGATTAATGCCAGCGCCACTGTCAATAAGGGCAATTATGGCCGCTTCATGACTATTTAACATCGCAAGGTGGAGGGGAGTATCACCGTGCCTGGGGGGAGTGAGGGCATTGATGTCGGCACCGTGGTTAACAAGACACTTGATCGTCGCTACATCACCTTTGCTAGCCGCGCAGTGCAGGGCAGTTATCCCGCCTTTGGTGATGGCAGTGGCGTTTGCACCCTGTTCAAGCAAGCCCTCGACAAAATCAGACCGGCCTCTGGCAGCTGCCACGTGGAGTGGCGTCTTCTCAGAGTACAAACAATGGGCAATTTTCCGTTTACAGAGTGGACAGCCGAAATCGGCATGTTTTGAGTCTGTAAGCCACTGATCAATGCACCAACTGTGATAGATATGGGTACAGGGAAACGTCGCAACAATACCACTGTTACCCGGGTTTTCAAGGCAGATAGCGCATTTTTCAGTTTCCACATCTTCTGGTTGAGAGACCAACGGGGCAGCAGTAGTTGGTATCGGGTTACAGTGATAGACATTATTCATTACTAAAATACTAAAGCCTCAATACGTTACAGATGATTGACAAATTAATTAATCAGATTTAAAACTGCCTGAGTGGTTAGATTGGTCTATAAGCTATTAGTTCAGTTTCTCTGTAGAAAAGGATAATCATTTTTCCAGGGTGTTTTCAGGTTTATTTACCTGGTTAGCTACTTACACAAATATCATTCTGAAAGATTTTTTTATATTGTGGGTTTCCAGGCTGGCATGGCCATCAGCAATATTCCGGGTACCTTTTTCTCGTTAAATTATTTCTTCTTGTTTTAGCCGTTCATTGGTGAATTGAGGTTGAAATGTAGAATTATTACTAATCATAAATGTATCTCCAACGCAATTTCCGTTACTGGCTGAAAAAGCGTTAATACGAGTATTTCACTACTTTTGTGTTGATAATTATTTAACGGAATAGCATTAAGAAGATCTTGAAGTCTTGAAATAGTTATAACTGCATAACTGAATGTCCCAATAGGTACCACGAGAATTTATACTATAGGAGGTTAAGAATTATTCCACTGCAAGGATTGAAAATAGATATGTGAGCTCAATCATCGGGCTATGCCAGGATGTTGAATAGACACTTGATCTACCTCAGATAAGATCTAGACTGCCCATGCTGTAAGTCATCGGGTGATATTGAAAACAGTCGTCAAACATTCCAGGGCAGTTAAAGAGGAAATCATAATGACACCGATTTCAGCCCAGGCTTCAATTGCCACTGCTAATACCAGTGATCCTGCCGATGTTCCGAAAAAATCCCAAACGGCCACTTTTTCTCATCGAAACGTTTGTTTTTCAATGGGTCTTCCTTCGAAAAAAATACAATGCAGCGGTGAAAACCATTTGATAACATCAATAGCGCAGTGTCTGGGAGAAGGGCATCTTTTGTGCCGGGATTGTCAGTTGACCTCCAGCCCTGGAACCCTGACTCAAATGCCCAAATGTCCACTTGACGGCTCCGATGTCGTGGATGACATTGCCGAAACCCGCAGTTTCGGGCACACAGAGATACCATGCCCTTCTGCTACCACATTTGAACCTTGCCATGAATCGGCCTGCACCTGGAAAGGCCCTTACCGGGAGGTCAAATCTCACCTGGATGAATGTGATGGAATTCCCGACAGCACCAAATTAATGATGCAGGGTAAGCAGCTAAAAGAGCTGCAAGCACAACTCATGAATTCAGAGAAAAAACAAAGTGCGAGGATACAATCTCTGACTCAGAAATATGAAGCACTGGATCAAGGAACGCTTCAGGTATTGAAACGAGATGCAGAGAACCTGCTGCCATTATTGACGAGAGCCGTTCTCTGCTTAGGCAATGCGAATCGGAACATCGACAGATTGCGAACGCGGCTTGATCGATTGGAGGAACGCACTGGTAACATGGAGCGACAGTTCAATAGTTTTGTTTTCCGAAGTGCCCGGCAATCAGCTGTCGAGAGTTTAGCCGCCGAGCAAAGATACCTGACTAACCTGCAGCGATCTTACGTAACGGCTGGAAGTTTGTCTCCCATGGAGTCGTCTGATAATACAGGTAGATGTGTTGACGTTTTTTTATGGCGAATAGATGGGGTCCAGTCATGGCTGGCAGATGCCGCAACAAGGAAAGATCAGAGTCATTATTGTCCTGCAGTCTATACAACAGACCGCTACTGTGTGTCCGGACAACTTTCTTCTTATGAACAAGCCAGTGCAAGAGGTTATCTCGGGGTCTATATTGCTGTGTGGAAAGGTCAATACGATGAGCAGATTCGCTGGCCAATGAATAAGATGATCTCGGTGTCTCTGATTGATCAAAATGACCCTGCCAAACGTGCAGGGGGAATGTTTGCCTCTGAGGAGAAGCCAGGCTTCCAAAAACCGCAAAAGCGGGTAAATAGCGGATGGGGTTTTTCTAAATTCCTGGCGCTGAATGATCTGAGCAATCCTGAAATTGTGCAAAATGACTCCCTGCATATAACGATTAAACTGGAGGATCCCTCACCCGGCTCTGGTGCATCGGAACGGCATCATTAAGGATAGAAGTAGCAATCAAATATGGCTTCACAAATGGATATGTTGCTGATGCGAAACGAGTTCGTATAAGTACATTGTCAGGTGTCTCTGTGCCATCCCTCAAAGTCTGCTATGTTCATGGCTCATTCAATAAAAACAGGCAGTACCTATGTCACTGGAAGCCAAGGTAAACGCTCTCGACTATGCGTTCCAGGAAAACAACAAAATCCTTGAAGCAACTCATGGAGTTGTATCCCTGATCCTCAATGAACAACGTGAGAAGTTCAAAGAGGTTGATCGCCGTTTGGATGCGGTTGATCGCCGTTTCGACGCGGTTGATCACCGTTTGGATGCGATTGATCGCCGTTTCGACAAAACCGAAGAGTTGCTCATTCAAATCGTTAACCACCTTGCCAGCAAGTAACACGTCACCTAACGAACAGCATCAAGGGAATCAGTGCGCCTTACGCAAAGACTCAGCCTGTTCGTAATGTTCATCAAACGTAGACGGTCTGCATGGAAGAACTCTTCCGTCTACAACCAGAATCCAGTCACCCTTGCACAGCAACATCCCCTGTTTTTGGATTTTCCAAATACAGCCGTTCTACCTTTATAAAAAACAACTCATTCAGTGACGTGCAAGCCCGTTTACTCGGATAGCTGCTGCCAGAATGCGGCAATCAGTGGATTCTTTAACTTTTTTTCCAGTACACACAGCCCCACTTGATAAGGCCTAAGTTCCGGACTGACTGTTAATACCTGAACCTTTCCAGCCAGCGGGCTGTTATTCAAGACAATCTCAGGAACCACACCAACACCAAAACCAAGGCTGACCATACTGACAATGGCCTCATTGCCAGCCACCTGGGCATAGATTTGTGGGTGTCTGCCATTAGCCTGAAACCAGGCATCCAGTCTTTGCCTTGCTATTCCCTGTTCCTGCAAAATCATGGGAATGCCTTCAAAGTCATCAACCAGCAGGGATTTGGCGTTAAGGGTTTCTGCCAGCCGGGATTCAACAGGGGCAATAAACCGTAGCGGTGAAACGGCTATTTGCTGAAATGCCAGTCCGGCAGGAAGGTTGTCAGGCCTGGCGGCAATGGCCAGGTCTTCCTGTTCGGTTAATACCCGTTGAATCGCTGGCTCAGGATCACCGGTGTGCAGTTTGATTTCAATGCCCGGGTATCTTGGTCGAAACTGGCTGAGAATCTCATAGAGAAAGCTATAACTGGCGGTGACTGAGCAATACACGCTCAATGAACCGTGAAGTTCCCCGGCACCAGCCACCAGTTCATGATGAATTATGTCCCATTGCGAGAGCGCTTCACGGGCATAAGCCTGAAATCGTTTGCCTTTTGGTGTGAGCGAGACACTTCGATTGTTCCTTTCAAACAGTGTCACCCCCAGCTGATCTTCCAGCTGCTTGATGTTGCGACTCAGGGTTGACGGGCTGACATGGCAAATAAGGCTGGCCCTGTTGAAATGCAGGGATTCTGCCAGTGCGAGGAACTGTTTCAGAGGGCGAAGGTCTATAGCCATAGGGAAATCAGGGTTATTTCATATTTTGCAATTTTAAGTTGCAAATATATCACTAAATGCAACTATACGCAGAATCACCTATCGGTTATGGTGTACCCCACGTTGGGAGAGCGGTGACTGTGGGAAGCCGCTGTGTAAATAACAAGCCTAAATCCACCGGACTGGTGTTTTCTTTCAGGAGTTATTCGATGAAAGTTTATTACGATAAAGACTGTGACCTCTCCATTATCCGTGGCAAAAAAGTCTCTATCATTGGCTATGGCTCCCAGGGTCATGCCCACGCTAATAACCTGAAAGACTCTGGTGTTGAAGTAACGGTTGGCCTGCGTAAGGGCTCTTCTTCCTGGGCCAAGGCGGAAGCAGCGGGTCTCCTGGTGGCAGAAGTACCTCAGGCTGTCGCTCAGGCTGATGTGGTTATGATTCTGACACCGGACGAGTTCCAGTCCCAGCTTTACCGGGAGGTGATTGAACCGAACCTGAAGCAGGGAGCGACCCTGGCTTTTGCCCATGGTTTCGCCATCCACTACAACCAGGTAGTACCTCGTGCTGATCTTGATGTCATCATGATTGCCCCCAAGGCACCGGGCCATACTGTGCGCTCAGAGTTCGTTAAAGGCGGCGGCATCCCAGACCTGATTGCTATTTTCCAGGACGCTTCCGGCCAGGCCAAAGACGTTGCGCTCTCCTACGCGTCAGGTGTCGGCGGTGGTCGTACCGGTATCATCGAAACGACGTTTAAAGATGAAACGGAAACCGACCTTTTTGGTGAACAGGCCGTGCTTTGTGGTGGTGCTGTTGAGCTGGTCAAGGCCGGTTTTGAAACCCTGACGGAAGCGGGCTACGCACCGGAAATGGCTTACTTTGAGTGTCTCCACGAACTCAAGCTGATTGTTGACCTGATGTACGAAGGCGGTATCGCCAATATGAACTACTCCATCTCCAACAATGCGGAGTACGGTGAGTATGTGACCGGCCCACGGGTGATCAACGACGAGTCCCGCAAGGCAATGCGTGAAGCGCTGAAAGATATTCAGAACGGTGAGTATGCCAAGAAGTTTATCTCTGAAGGTGCTCTGAATTATCCATCAATGACTGCCTATCGTCGCAATAATGCGGCCCACCCGATTGAGAAAGTGGGTGCCCAACTGCGGGAAATGATGCCCTGGATCACCGCGAACAAGCTGGTTGATAAAGAGAAAAACTAAGACTGGGTAGTTAGAGTTGCCGTTTGAAAAAACAGGATATTTCGCAAGAAATATCCTGTTTTTCGTTGAAGATAAAGAGCCGAAAATCAGGGCTGCTTGAGCGCTTGAATAAACTGCCGTGACTGGTCAATGGAAACCTGCATATCACTGATCAGGCGATCAATATCCGCCTTGATGGTGTTGAACTCCCCTTTCAATGCACTGATGGCCCGGGCATTCAGGTTATGCTTTAGATAAAGCACCTGATCCTGAAAGGCATCCAGCACCGGCTGCATCCGTTGTTCAGATTTTTCCAGACTGACCATCATACGCTGATACTGACGTCGGGTGTCTTTCAGCTTCTGGGCACTGGCTCTGCGCAGACTATCGCTCTTGTAGAGATTGAGTTCGTCTTCCCATTCGTCAAACAGCACATCAGACACATTCTGGACACTGGCAATGCGGTCTCTTACTCGCTCTGCAGCGGCCAGGCTGTCCTGGTATTCTGAGTTCAGGTCATTGTAGGCGGCTTCCAGGTCGCCACCCTCAAAGTTGATAACACTCTGGAATTGCTCCAGTGCACTTTGGAATTGCACCTGTGCCTGCTCCTGTGCAGTTTGGGTATCTTCAATGCGATCCACCATAATATCGCGCTTATGGATGCCTACTTTTTCCATGGCGCTGTAATAAGTGCTCTGGCAACCGGCCAGCAGGAGCGTCGCTACGAACAGGGTGGCTGTCTTCAGTGTTGCAGTTTTCATCGGTGATTCTTCTCAATGGCGTCGATCAGTTCTTTGTTGCGTTTGTCGGCCAAATGGCTATTCACCACAAACAACGCATGGATAACACCCGGCAACCAGGCACATAAGGTAAGGATAATATTCAAGATCACTTGAAATGGCTTACCGCAGAGTAGCACAGCCAGCGGCGGTAAAATAATGGCCAGAAAATAGCGCATAACCTGTCAACCTGTTCACTAATTAACTATTGCCCGATTTTGTATCACAATGCTTTTTCGGCATAAACCGGCCATTTTCAGCATTTCACAACCCATGGTGGTTTGGCAAACACTGTGTTCAATAACCCGATATGGTTGGGAGCATAGCAATGCTGGGTATCCTTGGGGGAATGGGGCCGCTGGCTACCGTGGATTTTATGCAGAAAGTGATCGCCCTGAGTCTGGCGAACAGCGATCAGGAGCATTTGCCGATGCTGGTACACAACGTACCGCAAATACCTGATCGCAGTGCCTGCATTTTACAGGGCGGTAAAGACCCTCTGCCATCCTTGTTGCAGGGCTTAAAGCGGCTGGAAAACGCCGGTGCGACGTGCATCGTGATTCCCTGCAATACTGCGCATTACTGGTTTGGTGCCCTGCAAGCGCACAGCACGGTAAAAATGATCAGCATTATCGATGTTGTGTGTCAGGAGCTTGTCCGGCGCGGCATCACCAATGTGGGCCTGATGGCAACCAACACCACCGTGGCGGCGGGGGTTTATAAACAGCGTATCGGCGCTTTGGGTGGAGAGTGCCAAGTGCCGGACGATCTCGCCCAGCAACAGCTGATGACTGCGATTTACGACATTAAAGCCGGTCGCCCGGAGCAAGGCTCCCGGGGTATGCAGATGGTGTTTGATGGCCTGCTTGCAGGTGGTGCCGAAGCCGTTATCCTCGGTTGCACAGAAATGGCTGGCAAGCATTGCACAGCAGCAACCTGAGCGGTGCATTGACGCCACCGAGCTGTTAGCCAGAGCCTGTGTCGATTGGTATTACTCCGGCCACGACAATCATTACCTGGGCGAAAAACAGGCGGCGTAACCCGCAGAGCAAAAAGGCAGCGTTTATTAAGTCGCTGTCTTCTGCCTGTATTTCTTGCTCACTGTTTTATGTCAGACTCGCCGCAGACCATTCAGCAAGTTGAAACAGGATGCATCTGGAAACTAAATGGCTGGAAGATTTTCTGGCTTTGGCCGAGCTGCGGAATTTTTCCCGTGCGGCGCAGCATCGTAATGTCACTCAGCCCGCTTTCAGCCGTCGCATTCGCAGCCTTGAGCACGCCCTGGGGGTGGAACTCATCGACCGCACCACAACACCCCTGGCACTGACCCCCGAAGGGCGGCTGTTTCATACCACGGCGCGCAATCTGTTGCGCCAGATGGACGACGGCGTACAACCACTCTTTCGCCTGAGTGGTCAGCTCGGGTCGATTCCGCTGCTGGGTTACAGTCCCGGGGCCTTTATGGGGCGTCAGGTGAACGGCCTGCTGAGAAAGATCGACAACCTGCCCCGTTTTCAGCCGGTGATGGAATCGTCCCTGACCAACCTGCTCAAAGTGATGGCTCTCAAAGGTGCGGGCATTGCCTGGCTGCCGGGTTATGCCATTGTTGATGAGCTGGCCAGTGGCCAGCTGGTGGACTTTGCCGACCTGGATCAGCGGGAGAAGTATTGGGGCTCTATTGAAATCAAGCTTTACCGAAATGATGTTCGTCTGCACGCTGGCGCTGAGCGGTTCTGGTCGGCACTTGGTAAACGATGTCAGCAGGGGTGGTTGCTGACCTAATGTTTGATCTGACGGTGTCCCTCAAAAAGCGTATTCGTGATACAGTCTCACGCTGATTCTGTAATGATGAGCAGATGCGCCAATGACTGAGAAAATGGAAAAGCCGGAGAGTAATAAAGATGCCGTCGACGGTTTTTTTCCTGTAGACGAGCACGAAGAAGAGGTGATTGAAGAAGGGCAGGCGATTCGTCGCAAAGGGATCTACCTGTTACCCAACCTTTTCACCACCGGCAACCTGTTTTGTGGTTTTTACGCCGTTATCGCTGCGCAGGCGGGGCATTTTTCCCTGGCCTGTATTGCCGTATTTGTCGCCATGATTCTGGATGGTCTGGATGGTCGTGTCGCCAGGATGACCAACACCATGAGCAAGTTTGGTGAGCAGTATGACAGCCTGGCAGATATGGTCACCTTTGGTGTTGCCCCGGCCATGGTAGTTTTCAGCTGGGCGTTGCAGGACCTTGGCAAGTTTGGCTGGATGATTGCGTTTGTCTATGCGGCTTGTGCAGCCCTGCGGCTGGCCCGGTTTAATGCCCAGATTGAAGTCACCGACAGTCGCTACTTTACCGGCCTGGCCAGTCCGGCGGCGGCAGCGGTAGTGATTGGCATGGTATGGGCACTAAGTGACTTTGGCCTGGATGGTGAGTCCACCTTCATTGCCATACTTGGTGCGCTGATTACCGGTGGAGCTGGTGTCCTTATGGTCAGCAATATTCGTTATCAGAGCTTCAAGAAGATTGATCTGAGAGGTCGGGTACACTTTGTGTTCCTGCTGGCGATGGTTCTGGCCTTTGCCGTGGTGTTTATGGACCCGCCCCGTACACTGCTGATGATCTTTCTCGCTTATGCCTGCTCTGGCCCGATTACTGCGATCTGGCGGCTTGGTGACAACAAGAGTGATCAAACGGTTTAGTTTCTCTTAGCTTCTTTTTAAAGCCGGCATTGCTGGCTTTTTTTATACCTGCGAGAGATGGATGCTTGAGCTCGGCAATATCCCTTGGCATTATTTGGAAATGCGGCCTTTCATGTGATCGCCTCGCCAGAATGACCGTAATATAATGCAGTGTTTGGTAAGGAGATATCATGCTACTGAAAATAAAAAAACGTTCAGATATCGGCAGTAGTGAAATTACACCCGAGCATATCTATCATGACCGACGACGTTTTATGCAGCAGTCCGGGCGTTTTGCCCTGGCCGGGCTGGGGCTGATGTTGGCAGGGTGCTCCCAGGAAGGCGAAGCCAAAGCCATCAGTAAAAAAGCGCAAGACGATGTTCTTCCTTCTCAGCCGGGTCCCGAATGGCTAAAAAAGCAGGTTCTTGCATTTAATCCTGACGTTTACACGACAACTGAAGCATTGACACCACATCAAGTGGTTACTTCCTACAATAACTTTTACGAGTTTGGCACAGGGAAAGGTGATCCGGTCAGGAATGCTCATTCTCTGAAAACCGATCCATGGTCAGTGGTGGTGGAAGGTGAGGTTGCCAGGCCCGGTCGATACCATCTGGAAGATATTCTCAAGCCTCACACGATGGAAGAACGCATCTATCGGCTGCGATGTGTTGAAGCCTGGTCCATGGTGATCCCCTGGATTGGTATCCCGCTGGCCAATATCCTTAAGCAGTTTGAGCCGACGTCCAAAGCCCGTTTTGTCGAGTTCACCACACTGCATGACCCTGAGCAGATGCCGGGGCAGAAGGCATCCTTTGGCTCCCTGGACTGGCCTTATGTTGAAGGGCTGAGAATCGATGAAGCCATGAACCCGCTAACCCTGATGGCGACCGGGCTATATGGCGATATCTTACCCAATCAGAATGGTGCGCCGTTCCGGCTGGTGGTGCCCTGGAAGTATGGTTTCAAAAGCATCAAATCCATAGTGAAAATTCGTCTGACCGAACAGCAGCCGAAAACCACCTGGGAAACCTCAGCACCTCAGGAGTACGGGTTCTATGCCAATGTAAACCCTGCGGTTGATCACCCTCGCTGGAGCCAGAAACATGAACGACGGTTGCCAAGTACACTGCTGGCACCTAACCGGATTGAGACTCAGCCTTTTAATGGCTACGGCGAAGAAGTGGCTGACTTATACAAGGGCATGGATTTAACACGCTTTTACTGAGTTGTAAAAAGGATAGGGCTATGGATCGGGTTGCCAACATCAAGCTTGCTGTATTTCCTCTCAGCCTTTTTCCATTAGCCGATCTGATCATAAAGGCTCTGGAAAACAATCTGGGGCCAGACCCTGCCAGCGCTCTTACCCACGGGCTGGGAGAGTGGGCATTAATATTTTTGCTCTTATCGCTGGCTATCTCACCAACACGACGGCTGACGGGTATAGGAAAACTGATTCGGTTCCGGCGGATGCTGGGTTTATTCGCCTTATTCTATGCAGCTTTGCATCTATTGGCTTACCTGGCATTTATGCTGTCCTGGGAATGGCAGACACTGTTAGAAGACCTTTATAAGCGTTCTTATATTATTGTCGGTGCTTTTTCACTATCGATTCTGGTTGCGCTGGGTGTGACTTCAACAAAAAAAATGATGAAGCGGCTGGGGAGGCAGTGGAGCCAATTACATCGGCTGGTCTACGTTGCTGCTGTTCTTGCGGTTATTCATTTTCTCTGGCTGGTTAAAAGTGACTATACGGAACCTGTCATTTATGGCGCTTTACTGGCGATCCTGCTGCTGCTGAGGACCCGGGTGTTTTCTTTTGGCAGAAAGCGGTAGCTATATTTTCAAGTGTTGTAAATAAGATTCATTTTTATTTGCATCATGGTAGTGTTCGGTTTGCTGTATCGGGAGACTGAAACATGAGTTCGAGTAGTGCATTAAAAAAACTAAAAAAGCTCGGTAAAAAGTCAGCCAAACTGCAAACCAGATCATGGATGCAACTGCAGGCACTGGCTGGAAGACAAAGTGTTGGTGTTGCAGAAAAGGTTCAGGTGTTCTCACCTGAGGTAAAATCCATTGTTCAGGATGCTGTCGTCAGCGCTGCCAGAGAACTGGCTGCGCCATGCAATCCATTGATATCCTGGTTTCAGGAAGGCAACGAGGCACCATTCGCTTCAGTCGGCGTCTCTTCTGATTCTCTACAGTCGGCAGTGGAAAAACCCCGGCGTGAACAGTCCATACTGCACATTCCCCTGAAAAGCCCACCCTGTAAACAATGTCCGGCAAAAGCCAGCGGCATCTGTAAATGTGCCGCTAAAAAATTTGGGACTACAAGCTCATAATAACTCGGCTGACGGAGGGACCCACCAGACGCGTTAAGGCCAGGCCAACCATACCTCTGGCAAAGGTCTTGGTGCCGGAAACAACGGCATTTTCAATAAAAGAGGGGCGTCCATCCGATTGCAGCCAGCCATTACTGTCCAGAATATCCAGCAGGCTTTTACTATCCAGTTCGTTGTTATCAAATTGAATGGCCACTGAGCCTGCATGTCGTTTATGGGTCACACGCTGTATGGCGTTGATCTTGCCAAGTTTGGTAATAAGCCTGCTGACCTTTTCAGGATTCTGGCGAATATAATCAGATCGAATTCTAACTCTTTTATTTGTTTGATGAATGTAAGTATTCATAAGTGCTTTAGCGCTACTGATAATAATTATCATTTGCGACACTATCATCACAGTTGATGTAAATCAAAAGAAGAATAGATATTTTCAGTCGTGCAATGACCTCAGACTTGTTTTCCCTGTATTAGTGCTATATTCCGGCCCATGCATAAACACATCAAACAAGCCCTGATGCTCAGGCGCTGGGTGGCAATCGGCCATCATTTTCCCGGGAGAATTCGTCTTAAGTACAAGCTGGGTATCTTGACAAAACTGGTCGGTTTTAAGGTGGCGGATATCGAAACGGTGCTTTCTGATATCCCCGCTTTCAAGAATTACAAACTTAACAGTGCCACTGATAGTGTAGTGATTGATTACGATGCAGAGACTATTAACCCACAATGGGTTGATGCACTGTTTTGTGAGTCTGAAGCTGATGCTGAACAAGCCTGTTATCGGATAGCCAGGTGTTTGGAACTGGATAAAAGTCGCCATGAGTAACGATGCAAAGAAGGCTGCAGAAGAGCCAGCCTTCGGACACTATGACAATATGCCGCCCAACGGAATGCCGCCCAACGGTGCCTAAGGACACCCCGGCTATAACCCTTATGCCGCGTGCATGGGGCATATGCCTTATCCGTCACCTCCATCTTATTATGGACACCCGGGTTACCATCATCCGGCCATGATGCCTCCACCACCATACTGGCCTGGCTACCAGCCCGATATGCCAGCACAAAATGCGCCTCAACCCGCTCATCCACTGGCTGAGCAGGCTCAGGCCATGGTGGAGAATGCCCTGGGAGAAGACGCCGGGATGTTTAAAGAGTTACTGGGCACTCTGGGCATTAATGATCGGGAATTCTGGAAAGGGGCGATGATCGGTGCCGCTGCAGCGTTGCTGCTGGGTAATGAAAATGTCCGTGGGAAATTGCTGGAAATGCTGGCAAGTGCCGGCAGTATGCTCAAAGGGGCAGAAGCTGAAGCATCGAAGTCAGCTGAAAACAATAACTCAGAGGAAGTCCGATAATGAATGATAAACGCTTCTGGCAGGGGGCCCTGATTGGTGCCGCAGCCACATTTTTGCTGACCAATGACAAGGTGCGTGGAAAGCTGGTCGATTTGGTGACTGGCGCTGGCAATATGGTCAAAAATAGCGGTTCTGCTGTTAAGGAAAAAGCCAGTCACACGGTTGATTCCGTCCGGGAAAATGTAACCACCGGTGGTGAAATTTTCCGTGATACCTATGCGGCGGGTAAACAGGGCTTTCAGGCATCGGTAAAAAAACATCAATCGCCAAAAGAGCAGCCAGATGTTGAACCGGTGATTGAAATCGTTGAGGTAGAAGCTTCTGCCAACGAGAAACCCGCTCAACCGGAGTGATCCTGATGAGCAATGCAAACAAGAAACTCAGCACCGCCAGCCGGGCCATGATTGCCGGTGCCATGGTGGGTGGCGGAGCATCGGTGATCAGTCGCTGGAATACCTATAAGGCGGGCGACGTGGATACCCATGAGCTGGCCAGGGGGGCGGTCAAAGCCGCCCTGCAGGCGGGCGCAGTCAGTGGCGTGACAACTTATGCGGCGGAAAAGATGGCAGGCCGCCCGGTCCTGTCAATGCTGACTCTGGTTGCCGCAGGCACCGCTGGCCTCTATTTAATGGATCAATTGTTGGATAGTAAAAAGCATGACCGGTCATAACCCTTACTACGGCTATAACGCCTACGGCCACTCTCAGTCAGGTGACGTAAGTCGAGAGCCAGCTTACCGTCAGCAGAACAGTAAAACCCACTTTGTTATGGGGCTGGCGGCTGGGGCTGCTGTTGCCTATCTGCTCTCGAATAAAAAATTCAGAGAGGGTATGGCGACCACGGGAGAAAAAGCCTGGTCTGCTGTTCGTGGAGAAGTTGAAGAGTTGAAAGAGCGTCTGGAAGATACTCAGGCTGAACTTGAGTATTACCGCAATCTCCACAAAGGCGACAAATGACTGTTTTGCAGGTTAAGCATCACTTGCCAGGACGCATTCGCTTCAAAATCGCCGTATTGCAGGAATACCCGGATACCGGCGCATGGATCAGGCAAGCGTTGTTGAGTATTCAGGGACTGCATGATATCCGTATTAATGAAGCGGCCTGTTCAATCGTCGTTCACTACGATACACAGCTGCTGGATGCAAAGATAATCAGTGCCCGCTTATCTCAGCTTGATCTGGATGAAGCTGAGCAGGAAGAAAGTAAGCATGAGTTTACCCGTGGTGATATCGCCCTGAATATCCTTGGAACGCTGGTGGCCGCATTACTCCCCAATAAATGGGGTGGGCTGTCAACGGCTGCGCTGATTGCACCGGCCCTGATGGAAGGTTTATCAGACCTCGCAGAGCGCAGGGTTTCCGTTGAGGTGCTTGATGCCATTGCTATTGGGCTCTCTTTCTGGCGGGGTGATTATAAAACCGCCATGATGACCCAGAGCCTGATCAGCCTTGGCGAATATATGGAGCAGAAAACCAGCCGTAACAGTGATCAGCTGCTGGCAGATCTGATGCGTCCGCAGGAAAGTGAGGTATGGCGGATCAATGGTGCTGGTCACCGGGAGTTGGTTCAGTCAGGCGCATTGCAGGTTGGCGACCTGATTGAACTGCAGCCGGGCTCAGCAATACCGGCTGATGGTATTGTGATATCCGGTGCTGCGTTTATTAATCAATCGACGTTGACCGGAGAGAATGTGCCTGTCCGCCGCGAAGAAGGTGCGCTGGTTTATGCGGGTACCACTGTCCACGATGGCACGGTTTCAGTCCGGGTTGAGAAGGTAGGGAGTGAGGCGACCACAGCCCGGATTGCCCAACTGATTTATGAATCACTCAGTGAAAAAAGCGAAATTCAGCAGGTTACCCAGGATATGGCCGATCGCCGGGTGAACATTACCCTGGCCATGGGAGCCGCCGTGTTTGCCCTCACTCAGGATATTAATCGGGTTGCCTCGGTATTCCTGGTGGATTATTCCTGTGCTCTCAGGCTCAGCACGCCGGTAACGTTCAAATCCATCATGTACCGTGCGGCTCAAAATGGCATTTTGTTGAAGGGCGGAAGTGCTATTGAAAAGCTGGTGACCGTGGATACCTGTGTATTTGATAAAACAGGAACACTGACTTACAGCGATATGGAAGTTACGGACGTTGTTCCTCTGTGCAATAACAACACAGGCCGTGATCTGCTGGCTATTGCAGCTTCCGTTGAGGAGCACAGCAGTCACCCGTTATCCAAGGCTATTGTCAATGCTGCCAAGCATCACGATCTACCACATATTGAACATGGTGAAGTTGAGTATGTTATAGCTCATGGTCTCAAAAGCACTATGGACGATTACTGTCTTATGATGGGCAGCCGCCACTTTCTTGAAGAGCATGAGTCCGTAGATTTTACGCCCTATGAAGATGAAATCATCAAGTATGAGGAAATGGGGCGGCATCTGATCTTTATTTCTCATGATAAAAAGCTGATTGGCATGATCGGGTTAAAGGATCACCTTCGGGAAGATGCGGTTGCGACACTGAATGAACTGCGTAACCTCGGTATTCATGAGCTGATCATGATTACCGGTGATCGTGTTGCCAAAGCCCGGGTGCTGGGTGGTGAATTACAGCTGAACCAGGTATATGCAGAGGTAACACCCGACAGCAAATCAGCCATTGTCGAGCAGTTAAAAGCAGCTGGTCGAAAAGTGATGTTTGTAGGGGATGGTGTCAATGACGCACCGGCGTTGACGATGGCTGATGTTGGTATAGCCATGTGTGAAGGTACTGAACTGGCAAGACAGGCTGCTGATGTCGTTCTGTTGAAAGATAAACTTTATGGCGTTGCTGAAACCCGGCAACTGGCTCAGCTGGCGATGTCGACCATTCAAAGTAATATCAAACTGGCTGAGTATATTAATAGCGGCATCATGCTGGCGGCGGCTATGGGCTGGCTGAGTCCGGCAGTTAGTGCGTTACTGCATAATGGTACAACGCTGGCAGTGCTTGGACGCTCAGTCGCTTTAAAGAGACCCCGATAACGCCTGTATAATAGTGAAATGTCATATACGTGCTAACCGAGGGTTGGCACAGTCATTCAATTGCGTATAATGCTCCCCACTTCCACGGACTGACCCAAACGGTCATT
>NZ_JBLYNS010000117.1:0-16752 GCF_049310205.1 Endozoicomonas sp. ALC013
GTTAACTACTTACAACCTCAAAAGGATAAAGAAGTATGATTCATCGCCCCTTTCCTGCTGCCCGCCCGAGACGGATGCGTTACAACGACTTCTCCCGCCGTCTGATGCGCGAAAGTCAGCTTTCCGTGGACAACCTGATTTATCCACTGTTTATTGTGGACGGTCATCAGCAGCGCCAGGCCGTTGCGTCCATGCCCGGTGTTGAGCGCCTCAGCATTGATTTACTGCTTGAGGAAGCCGCTGAGCTGGTGGCGCTGGGCATTCCGGCCATCGCCCTGTTTCCAGTGACACCCGCGGACAGGAAGTCCGAGCTGGCAGAAGAAGCCTGGAACCCACAAGGCCTTGCCCAGCGCGCGGTTCGAGCTCTGAAAAACCAGTTCCCGGAGCTGGGTGTGATTACCGATGTCGCACTGGATCCCTTTACTTCCCACGGTCTTGATGGCCTGACCAATAAAGAGGGTTATGTGGTCAATGATGAAACGGTTGAGGCTCTGGTCCGTCAGGCCCTGTCCCACGCCGAAGCCGGCGCAGACATTGTGGCCCCGTCAGACATGATGGATGGCCGGATTGGTGCCATCCGCCAGCGCCTGGAAGAAGAAGGCCATATCAATACCCGCATTCTGGCTTACTCAGCCAAATATGCCTCCAATTACTACGGCCCGTTCCGGGATGCGGTGGACTCGGCCGGTAACCTCGGCAAAAGCAATAAGTTCAGTTTTCAGATGGACTTTGCCAACAGTGATGAGGCAATCCACGAGGTGGCTGCCGACCTGGCAGAGGGTGCCGATATGGTGATGGTAAAACCAGGCATGCCCTACCTGGATATTGTTCGCCGGGTTAAGGATGAATTCAAGGTCCCGGTCTTTGCCTACCAGGTCAGTGGTGAATACGCCATGCACAAGGCAGCGGCGGCCAATGGCTGGCTTAATGGCGATGCCGTGATGCTGGAATCCCTGATGTGTTTTCGCAGGGCCGGTGCGGATGCCATTCTGACCTATTTTGCCAAGGATGCGGCAAGAGCGCTCCGTAAAATGAACTCTTGATAAAACAGGTAAACGTTCATGCAGGGAGTAGTCTTTATTATTTCTGTTAGAATAAAATGAATAATGCGACATTCTCCCTGCCCTATTACTTCCGCTCCGAGAGTCGCCTGTTCACCGGGCCATTGGTTGAATATCTGACAAACGTCACTGACAGGATCCATGACAAAAGCCACTGAAACCGGTCATCATAAGCCAGTGCTATTTTGCTGAGAAAGAGGTCATATGGATACCCCCCAACAGTCGGATGTTCAGGAAACCCGGGCCCAATCATCTGAGCTTGCCGAGCCAATGGCCAGCAAGCCCCCAAAGGTCAGTGATTATCAGAACCCTGACTATTACATTAATCGTGAACTCAGCCATCTGGCGTTTAATTTCCGGGTGCTGCAGCAGGCGTTAAACGAAGAGTACCCGCTGTTGGAGCGCTTCCGGTTTCTGCTGATTTTCAGCTCCAACCTCGATGAATATTTTGAAATCCGGGTCGCGGGCCTGATGCAGCAGATCGACTTCTCCCGTGAGCAGGTGGGCCTCGATGGCATGGGACCACAGCAGGTCCTGAAAGAGATCAGCCAGAAGGCCAAAGAATACGTTGCTCTGCAATACCAGATATTGAATGAAAGCCTGTTACCTTCTCTGAGAAAAGAGGGTATTCGCTTTCTGCGCCGCAATGAGCTGACGGAAAAGCAGCAGACATGGATCAAGCGCTTCTTCTACCATGAAGTGATGCCCATTATCAGCCCTATCGGGCTGGACCCTGCCCATCCGTTCCCAAGGCTGGCGAACAAGCTGCTCTGCTTTATTGTCTCTCTGGAAGGCAAAGATGCTTTTGGCCGTGATACCGGTATGGCCATTATCCCGGCACCCCGGTCGTTACCCCGTATTGTCAAAATGCCTGAAGATATCTGTGATGGCCGGGAGAATGATTATGTATTTCTCTCTTCGATTATCCATCGCCATGTCAGCGACCTGTTCCCCGGCATGGATATCAAAGGCTGTTATCAGTTCCGACTGACCCGTAACAGTGACCTGGATCTCGAAGATGAGGTTGAAGACCTGGCCAAGGCACTGCAGGGCGAACTGCTCTCCCGTCGCTATGGTAAAGCGGTACGACTGGAAGTAGCCGACAACTGCCCACAACCGCTGGTGGATTTTCTACTTAATGAATTTGGTTTGACCAATGAAGACGTTTACCAGGTCAGTGGACCGGTCAACCTGACTCGCATGATGTCCATCTGCGACACCAATGACAAACCGGGCCTGGTCTTCCCGCCGTTTACCCCCGGCTACCCAAAAGGCCTGCACAGTAAACGGAAGCACAGCAACAACGTACTGGATCTGGTGGCCAAACAGGACATCCTGCTCCACCACCCCTTTGAGTCATTCACTCCGGTAGTGGATATGCTCCGTCAGGCCGCCAAAGACCCTGATGTCCTGGCCATTCGGCAGACGCTGTACCGCACCGGTGCTCACTCAGAAATGGTGGATGCCCTGGTAGAAGCCGCCAGGCAGGGTAAAGAGGTGACGGTTGTGGTAGAGATCCGAGCCCGGTTTGATGAAGAGGAAAACCTGGCCCTGGCCCGTCGCCTGCAGGAAGCAGGGGCCGTCGTCGTATACGGTGTCGTCGGCTATAAAACCCATGCCAAAATGATGTTGATTGTTCGTCGTGAAGGTCGGCATATTCAGCGTTATGCTCACCTTGGCACCGGTAACTATCACGCTGGCAATGCCCGTCTCTATACCGATTACAGCCTGCTGACCTGTGACAAGATACTGACCAACGACGTTCATAAAATCTTCCAGCAGCTGACCGGGATGGGACGTGCGGTTCGTGTCCGTAAGCTGTTCCACGCGCCTTTCACGCTGAAGAAGAGCCTGATTGATCTGATCAACCAGGAAACCAGTAACGCCAAAGAGGGAAAACAGGCCCGGATCATCATCAAAATCAACTCACTCACTGAGTCTCATATCATTAAGGCGTTGTTCAAAGCGTCTCAGGCCGGTGTTGAGGTGGATCTGATCGTTCGGGGCATCTGCTGCCTGAGGCCCGGCATTGAAGGGCTGTCGGAAAATATCCGCGTACGCTCCATTGTCGGACGGTTTCTTGAGCACACCCGTATCTACTACTTTGAAAATGGCGACGATGACGCACTGGTCTACTGTTCCAGTGCGGATGCCATGATCCGAAATCTGGACATGCGTATTGAGACCTGCTTCCCCATTGAAGACCCGAAACTGGCCGCTCGCATCAAAAAAGAATTGGACTACTACCTCTCCGATAACACCCGCAGCTGGCAGCTGCAAAGTGACGGTGAGTATGAGAAAAACCGGCCGGTCCGGAGTCAGCGCCGACGTAATGCCCAGGAACGGTTGATGGATGCGTTGGCGATTATTGCTAACAAGCCGTCTACTGATTAAGACGCTGTTATTTGATAACTTTGGCATTTTAGTAAGCGCCACCCGCTATCCGAAAAAGACAGGTCACTTGTGCTTTTGCGGATAGCGAGCCAGTACATGGTTTCAATGAGTTTGACGTGTACGATCTCCGTTCACCCTGAGCGGAGTCGAAGGGTGCTTGGCACGATCTATCAGAATCCGGAGTTTCCGACTTTAGGCCGTATGGGTCCTTCGACAGGCTTCAGGATGAACGGGGTGTACGGGTATTAACGCTTCTCTGCACTAGTTCTATGTAATTACCCCTCTCTGGTCGTAGTTCAGGACTTACCCCTACTTTATAGCCAATCTTCCCTTCATATTCTTTTATCACTGACAATTTTTAAGAAGTGTTTGAATTATTTCCTGAGAATTGACTCTATTTCTAAGCCACTACGCTACACGACTGAGATATATCAATATTTTATGAGATTCCTGAAATGCACAACTTAAATTATCGAGCCGATGTCAATCAGAGTCGATCATCAAGGCTGGCTGAACTCGAGCAAAAGTTTGATAAGAATAACTCCTCACAAAATAAAACCAGGGCGTTTTCCAGCCGCACATGTGTTGTTGCGCTGGCTGTCGGTTCAGCAATAGCCACTATGGGAGCACTGTATTATTTGGCTAGCAGCCAAAGCAGTGTTCAACCGTCGTCATTAAGTGAACGATTAATTACTCCAGGATGCCTTAATACCGACCAATTCACCTATTTTACCGGTATACATCCCTTCAATGACAATGACAATGACAATGATATTTATTGCACTTACACTGATAAAACCCTGCCCGAACAGATGGCAGAATTAGTCGATCACGGAATCATTAGCGTAATTGAGCACGCAGGAAACATAATTTACCATGGTGCAAAGAACACCTTTGAATGTATCAATCAAGGGCTTACCTGGCGACAGTATATTGATGAATCTGTGTGCGTTAGTATGGATGCAGGTACTTGTAGTTCTCTTGGTGGATATACTTCTACAGGTAGCAGTATATGTTCGCCGGCAATTGACCTTCAAAGTTCTGCCAGTAAATTATGCAGTAGAGATCTTGTGGAGCTGTGTAAATGGCAGAACTCTTAGGGTGGACATTAAGCTTACCCCTCCATTTTCAATGGCTTTTGAATGGAACCACGAAGGACACCAAGAGCACGAAGGAAAAGAAAATCTCTTCTTCGTGCTCTTGGTGTCCTTCGTGGTTCCATCTTTAACTTCCCGAAGAGGGGAGTAGATGCTTAATGTCTACCCTAAGTAGCAGAACTAGTAGGCTTATTATGCTCCGAGAATAGACTGCCCCTTTTTTGCCACAGAGTCACAGAGGAAAAGATTTTTTCTTTCATCCGTGCCTCCGTGACTCCGAGGCAAGTTTTTTTCTATCCAGGATGAGTCTGCGGTGGTTTAAGCAAGGCATTCGCCGACGAACTCTCGCCAGTTCATCCAGATCCAGTTCTGCCATAATCACCGCAGCCCCTTCTGCAGGGGCTTGTGCCAGAATATCCCCCCAGGGTGAAATGATCATACTGTGGCCATAGGTCTGTCGGCCATCAGGGTGGGTACCCGCCTGATTGGCTGCCAACACATAACATTGGTTTTCAATCGCCCTGGCTCTCAACAGCACTTCCCAATGGGCTGCACCGGTTACTTTTGTGAAGGCAGAAGGTATGGTTAATATGGTTGCCCCCTGCGCCACCAGAGTGCGAAATAACTCGGGAAAGCGAAGGTCATAACAAATTGACAGGCCAATCGTTGCCTCACCAATATCCACCAGCCCTAACCCGGCTCCGGGGATAAAATCATCGGATTCTCTATACCGACCTTTACTGTCAGATACCTCGACATCAAACAGGTGCATTTTGTTGTAGCAGGTGACTTCATCCCCTGCGGGGCTATACACAAGACATGAGGCATGGTTGCGCCCGTCACTAATATCCCGCACAGGTACTGAACCGCCCACAAGCCAGCTACCCAATGTTCTGGCTGTTGATGCCATCCATTCCCTTATTTCATCCGCTTGCAGAGCCGCTTCAGCCTGGGGGCCTCCCAGCATGGCAAAGCATTCGGGTAATACAATAATGTCTATTTGCTGTTGTTGATAAGCCGTTAACTGACTTTCAATATCCGCAAGATTTTTTGCCACAACCCGGCCCGAGCAAACCTGAACCACCGCCGCCTTGAGTCTACTCATTATTATTTGCCTGTGCTTTTTCGCTGGATGGATGATAATTTATTTCTCGCGTGACTTCATAACACCACAAGATCGTCAACAACATGTGCCTTATAGTTTTTTCATGGCAGCCTGATAGCCAGTATCCACTGATTCTGGCGGCCAATCGAGATGAATTTTATCAACGCCCGACACAGGCAACCGACTTCTGGAACGATTCGCCCGATGTCTTTGGAGGCCGGGACCTGGAAGCTGGCGGCAGCTGGCTGGCCATTAACAAAAATGGCCGCTTTGCTGCCGTTACCAACTACAGGGAAGTTCCCAGCCCTGCTGGCTTATATTCCAGGGGGGCGCTGGTGGCCAACTTTGTCACAGGTTCCCAGTCGGCATCTGACTATTTACAGGCGGTTCAGCAACAGAGCGATAAATGGTCAGGGTTCAATCTCCTGACTATGGATTCAACCGGCCTTTATTACTTGAGCAACCGCGCAAAAGACCACAGTATTGCTCCTCTCCCCCCCGGGATCTATGGTTTGAGCAACCACCTGCTGGACACACCATGGCCAAAGCTTATGAGAGCACGTACTGGCTTTACCAGGGCAATCAAAGAGTCCATCCCCCCCGTTAGCAAACAGCTTATTGAACTGATGCACGATAATTATCAACCACCGGAGGAACAATTACCGGATACCGGGGTCAGCAAAGAGGTAGAAAAACTGATTTCCAGCTGCTTTATTGCCAGTAAAGAGTACGGTACCCGCAATACCAGCGTATTGATGATTGATCATCACCATCAGCTGCAATGGGTGGAACAGGAGTACCTGCCGGAAGGCGCTGTCGGTGAACAGCGTCAGTTCAAATTCACACTGGAGCAGAATCAGCTAAGCTAGTACATCAATTGCAAGTTGCCCGATTGAACTAAGGATTTCCTATGCTTAACCGCTTTCGCCCGTTACTGCTTCTCTCTTTGTTGGCACTGCCGATCAGTACCCTGGCTATCGATAACTGGATAGCCGTTGGTTCAGCGAAAGCCAGGGTCAGTGAAAATACCTTAACCATTTTTCCCCAGATGGAAGAGTCCTACAGCAAGCTTCGTTTCCATATATCCAATGGCGATATCATCTTGCGTCAGGCTCGTATCTATCTGGCTAAAGGTGAGGTATTTCATATCAACCTGCAAAAAACCATTCGAGGTAAAAGAAATGGTGATGAGGTACAGGATTACTCAAGGACAGTGCCACTGAGCAGTTCACAGCAGAGCCCACTGGCGAAGATCAAGGTATTCTATAAATTCAAACAGCAGCAATTGGCAACCCAGCCGGTCATTGTTGAGCTGCTTGGTGTGCCTGTAACCTGAGATGGGAATAAGCGCTGCCCGTAAAAGACAGATTGCTTGCGCCTTTGCGGGAAGCGACCTTAGGAGCTGTCCTGAAATAATTTCCACATTTCTGGGTTTCAAAACTACGTTCGTCCTGAGTGCTGAGCTTGTCGAAGTATCGAAGGATGAACGGAGATCGAGTTCAAAATGTGGAAATTATTTCGGGACAATTCCTTAACAAGCCTCAGTCAAATGCGGAACTTATTGCGAGACAATGTCTTAATGACTCATAAGATGTTCATTCTGAGGATCATTCAGCCAGGCTTCCAGGATAATCTGGGCGGCCATGGCATCCACAGGGTTTGATCCGTAATGCCCTTTATGGCCAAGCTTGCTGGCCCATTCTTTGGCCTCAAAAGACGTCAGTCGTTCATCCGCTGGATAAAATGGCAGGTTGAAGCGTCCATGAATCCGGTTACCAAACTTTCTGGCGCGGCGCGACATGTCGGATTCTGAGCCATCCATATTCAATGGAATACCGACGACAATGGCATCGGGTTTCCACTCCATGATCAGGGCTTCAACCTGGCTCCAGTCCGGGATTCCATCTTTTGCTTTTAACGATGGCAGGGCGGAGGCGGTTCGGGTAATCACCTGCCCGGCCGCAACACCAATGTTACGGGTTCCGAAGTCAAAACCCAGTACGGTACTTAATTTCTTAGCGGTCATTGCTTTTTCAAAAGAAACTTATGCATGGCCAACCTGATCAGAAATCAGGTTGATATTGACACCCAGTGTACTGGCAGCGGCACTCAGTCTCAGGTGGTAAGGAGTATCGAAAACAATGGATGGATGGGCCTCACAGGTCAGCCAGACATTCTCGGAAATTTCCTTTTCCAGCTGACCCGCGCCCCAGCCTGCATACCCAAGAGCCACCAGTGCCTGCCTCGGACCTTTGCCTTTTGCCATGGCCACCAGTACATCGGTTGATGTCGCCAGTTGCAGCCCGGGGCATATCTGCAAGCTGGCATCCCAGCTGGATTCCCCTGAATTCAGCACAAAACCCCTCTCCTGGGATACCGGGCCTCCAGAGTATACCGCATGCTGACTCACGCCTGACTGCTCATGGTGATCAATGCCAATCTGTCGGAATATCTCGCTCATCGGCAGAGTGCTTGGTCGGTTCACCACAATGCCCAGGGCACCTTCCGGGCTGTGCTCACAGATAATGGTCAGCGTTTCAGCAAAAGAAGGGTCGGCCATGCCGGGCATGGCAAGAAGAAAGTGACTTTTGAAATTCTGGAAAGGGACACTGCTCATAGCGGCAGTATCAGGGTAAAGGGCATTTATGGCAAGTCTTGATACCTATATTCCCGCAATACAACAGGCCTTTACTGACTGAACAGTCGATCCCCCGGCTCAAAGCGCCAGGTACGTATGATCTCGACGATATCATAGCTCTTAAGCGTGTCGTCAAATGGGGCAAAGGGCGAAGCCATTCTGACAATGCGCACCGCAGCATCGTCCAGAACCCGATAACCCGATGAATCCAGTATCTCAACATTGGACAATGTGCCATCCCGGTTGATGGCAACCATCAAGCGCAGCTCGCCATAGAGCTTCTGCTTACGTGCCTTTTCCGGGTAGTTGATGTTGCCCACTTTCTCAACCTTCCGCCGCCAGGACTCTTTGTAAAATGCCCCGGCTTCCTGCAGGGTTGAGGCCGCTGTCAGCCTTTTGATACGAGGGCGTTTGGCAAACTCCTGGCGCTGCTGATGGAACTGGGCTTCAAGGCTGGCAATTTCATTTTTCAGGTCAATGTGCTTGCGTGGCTTGTCTTTTTCAACGGCAATAGGCTCTTGCTTTTCACGGTCATCGGTTGCCGAAACTTGCTGCTGGCTCTTTGCCCTGGTGGTAATACGGGTC
Organism: Endozoicomonas sp. ALC013; assembly: GCF_049310205.1. Taxonomy (NCBI): domain Bacteria; kingdom Pseudomonadati; phylum Pseudomonadota; class Gammaproteobacteria; order Oceanospirillales; family Endozoicomonadaceae; genus Endozoicomonas; species Endozoicomonas sp. ALC013. The sequence goes on from NZ_JBLYNS010000117.1 coordinate 8,881, forward strand.
TGTTCTGTCACGGCTTGCTCTGGTTGAGCCGCGGTTTGTGACTGTGGCTTGACTTCCTTGATGGTGTCTTCCTGAAACTGTGCCTGCTGGTCACTGGAGGGCAATGCTTTTTCATCCAGAGTACCGCTGCCCTGTTGATTGATCTGGGCCAGGTAGTCGGCTTCTTTGGGTTTCTCTTTGCTTTGATAGCTGGCCAGAGTCACTTCCAGGGTTGGCGGTGGGGCAGGCTTGTCATTAAAGCTAAACGTTATCCCCAGCACGATCAGAACGTGCAGAGCCCCCGCCATAAAAAGGGTAAAACCCAAACGGTCTGCCGTCGATACTGCTGCTGATGAAATGGTCGCTGGCTGAGTCATAGCTTTCTGATTACTGCTTTCCCTGGTAAAGCCCGATGGCAGAGCCGTCCTGATTACTACAATTGAGCCCTTCTATCAAAGGGCTCCCGGGAGCCTGTCGGACTTAAGACTATAGGCAAGATTCTGCTGGAAAAAAACAGTCTATAGAATAATCGTCTGGTCAGGGCCTGGCCTTGAGTTTTTCCTCGATCTTATCCATCAACTGACCGGCGATATTGAGTCTAAACTGGTTGTCCAGCTCACGGATACAGGTTGGTGAGGTAACATTGATTTCTGTGAGGTAGTCGCCAATAACATCCAGCCCGACAAAGATCAGGCCTTTCTTGCGCAGCTCGGGCCCTACCTGACGGGCAATCCACAGATCCCGCTCACTCAGGGGGCGTCCTTCACCGGTACCGCCTGCGGCCAGGTTGCCCCGGAGTTCTCCGTTAGCAGGAATGCGCGCCAGGCAGTACGGGACGGGTTCCCCATCGATCATCAGGATGCGCTTGTCACCGGATTTAATATCCGGGATAAACTTTTGAATCATGGCCTGATGCTGGCCCATTTCCGTCAGGGTTTCCAGGATCACGCTTAAGTTCGGATCATCTGGCCGGGTCCGGAAAATAGAACTGCCGCCCATGCCATCCAGTGGCTTCAGCACCACATCACCATGTTCTGCCGCAAACTCTTTCAGCAGCCTTGGACTGCGGGAAACCATCACCGGGGGCGTGCACTGTGGAAACAGTGTGGCAAACATTTTTTCGTTGCAGTCACGGATACTGCGGGGGTTATTCACAATCAGAGTACCTGCCGCCTGAGCCTGCTCCAGCAGATAAGTGCTGTAAATGAATTCCATATCAAAGGGCGGGTCCTTGCGCATCAGGATGACATCCAGCGCATCCAGCGGCATCTCACAGCGCTCATCCAGGGCAAACCAGTTTTCAGGATCAGCATTGACGGTTAACGGCTTAACGCTGCCCATGGCAACACCTTCTTTCTGATAAAGATCGGCCTGTTCCATGTAAAACAGCTGCCAGCCTTTCTGACTGGCCGCCAGCAGCATGGCAAGGGAGCTGTCTTTTTTGTAATTGATGGAGGCAATAGGATCCATCACAATGCCGAGTTTCAACGCTTTCACAATATATACCTTTTATACTATCCAGCAGGATTCAGGTTAACTTCTCTATTTCCAAACATCATGAACATAAAGACATTGCGTTTCAGTGTCTGCTGAGCGTTATTGCTATGAACTTTTTGGCGAGTTGTACTGTCAGACAAGCAACGAAAAATAATCGAGTGGTACTGGCCGCTGATGGGTTCACATATTGCTCAAAATACGCTGAACAGTCAATCACTGCGGCTGACAGCGCCTTATTTACCGCATGAGCTAACCATTCTGCAAAATCTTATTATTGGCGATACAAAAATAAATAATTTACATTTTGAATCTATTACCAGAAGCCAGATCACTAAAGAAATATAAAAATCATTTTTACTGGTTGAGTACTAATGCTGAGTCGTTTTTATAAAAGACCAATGCCGGGTCCATTGCTTTTATTCAACCATCAATAACCTGCCAATACTCTTTGTGGCGTGATAGTCTGGTAATAACGGACAACAATAAAACTAACAAAGCAGGGAGCATTTCATGAAACTTCACAAAATAGCCGTTGCGACCACAGCCGTCTTTCTCTCCGGAGCTGCTCAGGCATTTGATGCCAGGACAATAGCTCAAGGTGGAGCTGGAGTGGCTGTCGGGGATTACACACACCATATTCTAAACCCTGCGCATTTGGCGTCCTTTGATCAGGATGATGATCTTGGTGTGAATCTTGGTTTTGGCGTGCTTTTACAGGATAAAGATGATCTGGTCGACACAGCCGACAAAGCATCTGATGCCGTGAATGCACTTGATGACCTGACCGGTAATTATCAGGCAAAGGCGCAACTGGCTCTGGACTCTTTAGATAACCTGGCCAATAAATACCTGAGCGTCGAAGCTGGAGGGAATGGATTTATTGCTATTCCAAACAGTGTTATGCCAGCAAGCCTGTATGTGACCAGTGTACTGAAAATGTCGGCAGGCGTTGGTGAGATTAGCACTGACGACAGGGATGATATACAAGATGCCATAACCGACGGTAATAGCAGTGCTGTAACGGTCGATGATCTGGAAACTCAGGTTGAAGCCAGCGCCGTAATGACTGTTGACGTTGGTATCGCTGTCGCCAATGAAGTAAGCACCGAATTGCCTGGCAAGTTGAATGTTGGTGGAGTGCTCAAATACCAGCAAATAACATTGATCGACTACAGTGAGGCAGTTGCGGCATTCGATGATAATGCTCTGCTGGATACAGAGTCCAGTCACAGTAACTTCAATATCGACCTTGGAGCCGCCTATCAACTGAATAATATACTGTCTTTTGGTCTTACGGCGAAAAACCTGATTGGCAAAACCTATAAGTCAAAAGACTCAACCTCTGAATATAAGGTAAAGCCTGAGTTAACGGCTGGTGTGGGTGTGGATTACGGTATCGCGTCCATAATGGGTGACCTGCAGCTCACCTCGACCGGTGGCTACGGCGCTGTTCAGGAGAATCGCTATGCAAGTCTGGGCATTACCCTGGACTTCTGGGAGCATGCACGCCTCTCGGCTGGTTATCGGACTGACCTTGAAGATAATTCAGGGAATGTACTGACAGCCGGTGTCGGCTTGTCGCCATGGGATTTGTTTGGTCTGAATGTGGCAGTTATGGTGGGCGAGGATAATACCTACGGCGGTGCGTTGCAATTCAGTGCAAAATTCTAAGGCAGGGCCGCAATTTACCATAACAACATGTGAAAGGATGAACCCGGGGAAATGCCACAGACGTACACGCTCGTGTAACTTCTGTGGCATTTTTGACAACTAATGAAATATATCAAGGCATAATTACAGCGGACGTTTGTATGAAACTACTCCCCCGTCGTTTAGGGGCAGGGCCGGTATTTTGGCGACCGGCGTCATTATCAGGCTCGGCGCGTTGCCTTTTGCGTCGTTTTGGCACCATTCGGTAAAAGACTCGCCCTTCATGGTCATCAGCCACCACCGCAAGCTCACGCTCATTCAGTATCTTAGCGCCGACACAGTCCGGTTGTTTGAGTATCTGCTCCAGCTCAGATTGTCGCGGCGTGCCAATGGCAGGCAGGATGCCCTTCTGTTGCAGTCGCCTGATCTCTGCCTTAAAAGCCCTGCCGGTAGCTGACGATAGCCATTTTGTTTCCAGGCTGGGCAGTTCCTCGGCAACGACAATAACCTTTTCCTTCAGGGTCATGGTGGGTAACCGAACTTGCCGCAGCTCCTGCTCATTGTGCAGCTTTCGGTAGGCACCGGCGAAGCCGATACCCGGGTCCCAGCAATCAGGTGCTCTGGTACTATCCTTGTGCCTGGAATGCTCCGCAAAGCAGGGCTGGACCCCGGCTTTTTGCGCGATAACGAGCCGCACCAGGTCATCCAGACTTTCGCGCAGGCACATATAAGGCTCGGGTGCCCGTTCAATCCGTAACCGTCGTTTATCGTTATCAACCGACAGGCCGTATTTACGTGAGAACGGGTTGTCATGGGTGTGATGATGCCAGCCCCCGGTGATGCTGGCCAGATTCCGGAACGTCAACAGTGCTGCCTGGATCAGCTGCGTGAACTCTGGATGATTGACCACGCCCAGCAGCTCAATGGCTTCCGGGTGAAAATAGCCGTCATTGAGGGCTGCAGCAGTCAATTTTGCTGAACCCGGTGTCCGGTTAATTGCGGGAAAGTCGGGCCTGGGCGGAAAGACCCGCATAATATCCACAGTATCTCCGAAACGGAGCACCTGACGCAGTAGTAGCTCATCTTCCGGGCACTGGTCATCGGCGGTGAAGGGTTCCTGCACCGGGTGCATTTTATTACTGTTTTTATTGCGCAGCGCATCGGCCACCAGGGTAATCAGCGGCACGGGGTACTGCTGCAACTCACTCATATCGCGCAGAAACAGTTCGGCGGCACGCAGCTCTTCATTTTCTTTGGCTGCAACTTCAGCGACAGCGTCGTGGTACAACTCGGCAATCGGCAGTAACTCTTGCAGCAGCTGATGCTGCTTCAGTAATTTTTTGAAGGGCAGGTGAAAGTCGGTGAGTATCTCCAGCAGAAATTCAGTGGCCAGTTGCGTACGCAGGGCATGGTCCAGACCATGGAAATGACGATGACAGGGATTTAACCCCGTAGCGATGATGGCTTTTGCCTGACTTGGATGGGGACTCTGATAGTAGTGCTGGCCAGCCTCCCGGGTAAGCGCCCGATAGCGCCCCATGCGTTGAGACTCCCGTTGATCAAAGATCGGCGGTGTGGCCAGCAACGCCTCCAGCCAGTCGCGGCTGAAATCCTTGTCCGGTGAGCGGTTGATAGCCCTGCACCTGTCTATTAAGTACAGTTCATCCTGATAAAAGATAGCTCCTTCATGTGATCGACTAATGGTAGATGATATACAGCGTACATAGCTCCATAACTCCTTATCATTGTAACGCTGGGTAGACAGGCCCTTTTCCAGTACCTGCTTCAGGGCCAGGCCGCTGGCTTTTTTATCCAGATAAAATGATGTGTAAAGTTCATCACTGAAGATTTGCCGGCACTGTCGTTGAACCCGGCCGACAGGGTGCCGCTGCTCCAGGACTCTTGCCAGATTATTCACCAACTTGCGAAATCGCTCCAGGATTTTATCAGGATCAGTAACAATCCACTTGGTGGAATTAGAAACGATTTGCCATAACGTCTCGTAACGTATGATCTTGAGTTCGGCCTCAGACAGCAGGTTTTCCCGATAAAATTTCCCGGCGGCTATTATTGGAAAAAGGCTTCTACTCACCCTGAATCCCCAGCCAGCGAAATTAATTCGTGAGCCATTCGCAATCAGCAGGCAATGTACCAGTGGGTTATATAAAGAGCTGAGACGACCTAGCAATATTACCGGGACAAATACTTTCTTTTTTAACAGTGCTCTGCAGATCTTGCCTTGTGCGGCAAAGGTGGTTCGCATTAACTTCCGGGAACGATTCTTGCCAATATGGTGCCGGAAAAAATCATCAATATCTGGATACTTGTAATCTTTACAATCTTGATAGGTAAAAACGGGATTATAAGTCAATTGATCCATGAGTGTTGTCGGTAAGCCGATGCTGTCAATCAATTCATCATCTATTTCTGACAGCATGGTAACGGCTTTGTCGGCTTCCAGATTAACAATGGCCTGCTTGATACTTTCCATATTTATGGGTTGAGGTGTATTTGCTACAGCAGTCACACTTTCGGGGATATTGTTCATCAATAGCTGCAAGAAGCGCTTATAGCCTGCGTGAGCCAGCAAATTACAGAGTTTGCGTTCTTCGTCAAGGGATCGGGTGTAGCGAGTAAATACTCGGGCGTTGTCTGCTATTTTTTTGAGCAGAGTACCATTAAGTTCCACCGGTGGCAGCAATCCCCCCCGAAAGCTGTCGTACAGAAAAATAACAATGGGCTTTGGCATTTGACCAGCATCATCATCGAACTCAAGGAGTAAAATTTTCTCCATAAACTTGGCAATATTAATAAAACACTGCTCCCTTCTGAAATCCAGCAGGTATCCGCAATGGGTCTGGTCAAAGTTATATGGGCAGATGATCTCCGGGTAGTCGTTAGCATTCTCAACCTTTTGCAATAATGGCTGATGCAGTAAATAACCATCAAGACTGACATGGCCTGAGGAGCAAGCCACGAATAATGATTCATCCCGGCATTCCATTGTTTTATCTTTCAATGTGGCAAAGTCGGTAATTTTTTTTAAGCCTGCCTCAATCGTTTCGCCTTTTTTGTCAGTCGAGCCGTCCCGTTTATATGCCCACTTCATAATGCCGTCAGCAATCGGTTTATGAACGGTTACCACCCCTTTGATCGGGATATCTTTCCATTCATTCAAATCAAAAACCGGCTTTACAAGCACACGTTTACTGCCAGGGAACAGGCAGCTGAATGGCCTGAATTTTATTGCCCTGGTATTAATTCTTGTTCTTTCAGCCAATATTTTATTTACATCAACAACACGTATAGTCAAGCCAAGGTTACGATAAAATGATGAAACCAGGGTGGCGGCTTCAGATTCACCATGGCATAAATATTCCGTATATTTTCTGGAGTTAATCCCGTTAGCATCTTCTACTGATGACAGAGCATTGCCATCCGTTGCGGTATTAACCAGTTGAAAGTTTGCCTTAACAGGTAGAGACATAACAATACATACAATCTCGAATGATAATATTTTCTACTTATCGGAATTTGAAAAAGCAGATTAATTGGTTGATGCCTTGTCGGCAGGTTTGAGGCGGATGATAATTAGTTAAGTCCGAAAAGGCAATGAATGGAGCTGTTTTAAAGGTGAACGCTGGTAATAAATTAGAATTTGAAAATCATTCCAATTACCAGATTTCATGAGGAAAGTAATGAATCTCCATACTACACTGTCTTTATTTGTGTATTTGAAGCCATCTGTATTTAGCATTCCCTGATGTTTAATGGTTGTAAAAAAGTAGAAGTGCTTCAATTATTTACCAGGATAAGTCACTATTATTTTCATTTAGTTGTACTTTTTGGTCCGGAACTGATTGGTCCAGAACTGACTGATAATCAAATAACTCATTTGGTGGAATTGTTGTGAATATTCGAGCAAGCACATCCTCTCTGACAGAGAGTCATCAGGCCCCTGGTTCAGATAATAATTCTGCGGAGGTTAAAGGTTTAGAAAATATCTCAAGCCCTTCATTCTTCTCAGGGAGAGACGTTGAAGTAACTACTCAAAAAAGGCCGAAAGATTCCACATGCAATCCTCTACCTCTCGTTAAAATCTCTAAAACAATGGCAGAAACTGACGTTTTGTCAGGAAAAATTGAGCCGTTACACGTTAAACAACATACGACAGTTTCTTTTCAATCCCCATTGTCATCTTCCGTTGTGTCAGGACAACCGTCACAAATCCCTGCCCGTAAAATGGCCAGCCCTCACTCTTTATTGTTATCACCAAATGAGTTGACCGATCAAATCCGGCTCAAGACCTATGAAGAGTTAAAGGCATGTAAAACCTTACCGGTATTTTATGTTGCCTACCCCCATAGAGCGGTCCGTTTAACTGAGTCAGCAAAACAACGTATGTATGACGATGGCCTCTCTATTGACGACGTGAAAAACGCTCTCCATCTCACCACTGGTAAATCTGCGCTCAATCAAACACCTGACCAGAGTTTTGACCATCTTTATTACATCGCTAATCACAAGGTAATCGTTCATCTTATGAAATATACCGAGGATAATATTTTTAAACGCACTGTATTTAAGCCAGGGATCGACGTGTTTGAATATTTCAATGAACCTAAACAACAATGGTTACCTGCCGAGGCAGTAAGGAGTTTTGATTTTCCTGAACCGTTAATCGACCCAAGATACATTCAGATGGAGGAAATTCTAAGTCTTGGAGCAGGTGGATATGTGCTTATA
>NZ_JBLYNS010000118.1:0-16544 GCF_049310205.1 Endozoicomonas sp. ALC013
TGGCAGGTCACTGTCTGTGTCGTTGTCACGGATGATGTTGCGGCCACTGAGCTCACCACCCTCTTCCAGGCGGTAACGGTCATTCTCCGCCTTTGGGGAGTTGTCATTCTGCGGTGCGACATTTACAGTCAGGGCTTGAGTATCGACCCTGAATCCATCACTAACTTGAACTTCAACCTCATAGCTTATTTTACCACTTTCAAAGTCTGGCTCTGTTATGAAACTGAGAGTGCCATCAGCTTCAATCTCAAAAGAACTAGAATCTGCCCCTCCTGAAATACTGAAAATAAGATCACGACCGCTTTGATCGACATCTATCGCTGTAACTTTGGTCACTGTATTACTATTTTCCAGAACTTCGATTACAGCTTTATCGCCGCCGCCATTACTCGTAATTATTGGGGCGTCATTTTCATCAATGTCTAATAGTTCATCAGCAACAAAGCTTTCACTGTCCTCAGTCCCCCTCTGAACCCCGGAAGTATCAAAACCCGCCTCCGGTTCCACCTGAATACCGCTGAGATCGAGAATAGTCTGGCTGCCAAAACCTGAATTAACCTGACTATCCGGCTGGCCTGTTGCGGGTAGAGGAGCATCCGGGACTGGCGGAAGTTCAAACTGTTCCGCTTCTATTTCTATTTCTGCATCGTCTGGCAGGAAATTCTGATAGAAGGCGGTAAAACTGAACTCATCATTATTGCTCAGTTCAAGTACCTGGCCATCAAACAGGTCGATATGAATAAAACCGTCGGCTCCGGTTATGACTGTTTCGTTTGGGTAGACGACATCACCAGCCTGAAGTACACGACGAGTTCCGTCAGGGGTAATGGCCTCGACCTTGCCAATGGCAAAGTGAATGGATCCGGCAGATTTGCTGGCAGTAGCTTCCTGAATAGTGTCCACGACTGGCTCCTTGTTATTGTTCCCGGGCAACTCCGGCCCTGTGTCAGTTGTAATTTTCAGATCAAAATGTTTATCGTTCACTGAAGGCCAGCTGTCTGGCTCTCAACACCGGCTTTAACAGGTACTCAAGGAGTGTTTTCTTGCCGGTTAAAATATCTACTGAGGCGACCATTCCGACGATAACGGGGCGGCTGTTATCACCTTCATTGCCCAGGTGGCTCTTGTCGGTTTTGATTCTGGCCAGATAAAAGCTTTCGCCCTGTTCATCCGTGATGGTGTCGGCACTGATATGCGTCAGTTCTCCATCAAGACCGCCGTGGATAGTAAAGTCATAGGCGGTAAAGCGAACCGTGGCTTTCTGGCCCGGGTGCAGAAATGCAATATCCTGTGGCCGGATTCTGGCTTCAACCTCAAGAGTGTCGTCTACGGGGATGAGTTCCATCATCACCATACCCGGCTGGACAACACCGCCTTCGGTGTTGACAAGAATCTGCTTTACCACGCCTTTCATTGGTGCCTTGACCCGGGTACGTTCAACCTGGTCACTGACGGCGGTTTCTTTTGCGGTTAGTTCATGCAATTGGGCAAGGGTTTCGTTTAACTCTACTCGCGCTTTATTGACGAAGTTCAGCCGTGCCTCATTAATTCGTTGTTGTGTCTCTTCCTGTTGTGCAGCGATCCGCTCCAGATTTTTCTCGGCAATGATTTTTTCACCCCGGGTATCACTGACCTGTCGTTCAAGGCGGAGCACTTCGACTCTGGACACTGCGCCTTCTGCAGACAGGTCACGGGCAAGCTGGAGTTCTTCATCCAGCAACGCAAAGCGGCGAGCCAGCATCTCTCGCTGCGCTTTTGTCTCAAGTGTCTGTTTCTTCTGCTGGGTCAGCTGTTGTTGATAAACACCAATACTACTGGCCAGTTCCAGCTGGCGATGATGAAAGAGTTCCTTCTCCCGGTCGGCAAGCACCGGCACGTTTGCTGTCAGCAACTCAGGCATGACCGGCTCTCCGCCTTCCACTTCTGCCAGCAAACGAGCCCTTCTGGCCATCAATGCATGACGGTTGGCCAGCTGGCCCTGGCGGGTGGAGGTAAACCGGGTGTCGTCCATCACCATCAGCACCTGCCCCTGTTCCACCAGTTCGCCTTCAGAAACCAGAATATCATCAACAATACCACCTTCCATATTCTGGACATTCTGCACCTGGCTGGAAGGAATCACTTTTCCTTCTCCACGGGTAATTTCATCCAGCTCACACCAGCCTGCCCAGAGGATAAAAGTCAGAAGACAGAGGGCAACTGTCATGATCAGTGGACGGCTTCCCCTGGTGATTTTATTGATTTCCGCCTCGCTGGCAGCATGCCAGTCAGAGCCTTGATGGTTGGCGAGGTCACTCATTTCAAATCACAACCTCCTCTGCGGTCTTCGGTGCAGAGTGTTGAGCCTTGTTCGCCCCCCTTAACACATCATTAGTACTGCCACTGACACTGATTTTTCCCTGATCAAGCACCACAATATGGTCCATCGCATCCAGCAGATTCATTTTGTGTGTCACCAGTATGACGGTGGTCTCTTTCAGTTCCAGAAGTAGCTGGCGAAAACGCGCCTCCGCCTGTGAGTCCATGGCACTGGAAGGTTCATCCATAATAATGGCCAGCGGGTTTGTCACCAGAGCCCGTGCCAGGCCAACAGCCTGAGCCTGACCACCGGACAGATGCCGTCCGCCCTCACCCACCATAAAATCCAGGCCTGTACTGCCTGCCTGGATTATGTCCTGCAAACCGGACTGCTCCAGTGCTCGCACAATATCGCTGTCGCTGATCCCTTCACGGTGCATAGTGATGTTGTCACGTAATGAGGCGTTAAACAGTTCGGTGCGTTGCCCAACATAGCCTACGTGACGACGGAACCAGTTCGGATCAATCTGACGAAGATCCATACCATCGACACCAATCAACCCTTTGCCAGGCTCCCGGAGCCCCATCAGCAGTTGCAGGAAAGTGCTTTTTCCAGAACCCATCCGCCCGAGAACGGCCAGCCTGGTTCCCGCCGGAATCTGCAGATTTATATCACTCAGCAGGTCAGGAGCATTCGGGTAAGCAAACGACATATTATTGATATAAAAATGCCCCTGAAACCTATCAGGCCGGAGCAGTTTGCGCTCCTCTGGATACTCCTGGGGAAGGTTCATGATCTGCCCGGTATGATCCAGCGCCTGCACTGTTTTTTCATACTGGTTCAATAAACCAATCACCTGTGAGACAGGGGCAGCACAACGACCGGAAATCATCATGATGGCGATTAACCCGCCCATGGAAAGATCACCCACACTGATGAGATAAACACCGGATATAACCAGTGCAACGGTGTTCAGCTGAAGCATTAATGTGGTGACCTGGCCGGTAATGGTCTGCAGATGACGTATTTTAAGCGAGGCATCGGCAACCTCGCGGTTCATTTGGCTCCACTGCTTCTGATTCTGGCTTTCAACATTACAGCTCTTCACCGAAATCAGCCCGAGTAACAGCTCCATTAAAAAGTTCTGCCGCTGGGCTGAGGCCCCCTGCTGCCGGGCAATCACGGACTGAAGAGGCCTGTTCAGCAGCCAGGCCACAGTCAGGGCAATACCAATGCAAACAACCGGAATAATGACCAGCCAGCCGCCCAGCCAGACCACCAGCCCAAGAAACAGCACAACAAACGGCAAATCGATGAACGCCATGACCGTTGTCGAGGTAATAAAAGAGCGAACGCTGTCAAACTCGGCCAGCTGATTCATAAGATTACCCGCACTGCCGGGGCGACTGGATAGCTTCAGCCCTAACAGGCGATCCATCAGGCGGGAAGACAGGGTGAGATCAACCTGTCGTCCAGCCAGGTCAATATAGCGGGATCGGATCAGTCGAATAACGCCCTCAAAAAAGAACGCAAGGACAACGCCGGTTGCCAGCATCCACAGGGTTTCAAATGCCTGGTTAGGAACAACCCTGTCGTATACATTCATGACAAACAGAGGGGATACCAGGGCAAAGAGATTGACCAGCAAACTGGCCAGCAGCACATCTCTGTAGACACGCCAATAAGGTGCAAGGGCATGCCAGAACCATGGGTAGAGAGAAGCCTGCTTATTGTTATAAGTGGTTTCTTTGTTGGTTGTATGCACTTTAATTCTTGTCGTTAGTTGAAACGTGGCTACTGCTGGATGACGGGTAATCTACGGCTCTGGGCACGGCAAATTATCCGTTGCACGAAAAAATCCGGTTTTGGCATCATCAGTGGATCAAAGCAACCTTAACCAATCCGTAAAAAATGTGAATTCGTGCACATTTTTACCATTTTATAAGTATTATTACCACCCGAACTCACTTAACCCGGAAAAGTCAGCCGATTGAGATCAGCAGAGTTTTTTTGTGGCGGAAGGAATAATAAAAACTTATGGATGATAAGCAAAAGACAGGCAGTAATACTTTTATGACGGGTGCGGCCAGAACTCCATGATCAGTTCGGAGGCTCGCTCTTCTTCAATCGGGCCAACAACATTGATGGCCGGGTGGCAGCCTTTAAAAATCTCATGGCAATCTATATCAATAGACTGTCCTGATAGTTGCTGGAGTGTTTTGCCACTGCAACCAAATACAACTTTAGAGATGCCTGCCCAGTAAATAGCGCCAGAACACATGGCGCAGGGCTCAGAATTTGTGAACAGTGTGCACTGTTCCAGTTCATGCTGAGAGAGTATCTGGTGAGCCCTGGAAATCAGATTCATCACTGAATGCCGGGTTACATCATTATCGGCAATGGACGTGTTTCCCGCTTCTATGACGACACGTCCTTCCTGAGCAAGCAGTGCTGAAAATGGCAGCTGGCCATGATCAGCACTTTGCCTTGCCAGTTCTATGCTGTGTAACAGCAAGGATGAATACTCATTCATACAACATGACTCATGTTTAACAGCGGCACCAGCAGTGTAGACTGTATAAAAATGTCGTGCAGGTTAATTTTCATGCATTCATGCCTGTTCACATGAGTTTGTAGGTTTTATACTGATCAATCAGATCGGGAAGAGAATAATGTTTCCAATAATCATTACCAATATGGAGTTTTGCCGACTCACATCCATAATCATCTATAAACGTAATGATCGTTTTCTCGTTTCCCTCTAACACTTCAACCTTGGCGTTCGCTGTACCGTCTAAAGACATTCCAGGATGAAAACCAATATGAGAAGCTCCTTTGGTTGTGTGAATATCGATGACGACGAGCATTAATTTTTTAAAATTCAGACGTCCGACAACAGAATAGTTAATAGAGCCTTCGAATGTCAGAGATACAGGAGGGTTAAATGGTTCCTCCAGATTAGCCACCCTGGTGTCCTGGTCCGAATTGACGGGTGTTTTTGGAGGATCATGCGTTTGAATCTCAAAGTTTGCAAGACTGGATTGCTCTTCAGGACCAACGGGGTTCTGGCGCTGGGGCCGACTTTCTTCATGAACAGAAACATCGCGACCAGCTAATGAGGCTGCTCTTTCCTTTTTATGATCTGGCGGTTGTATTGCCGAAATCAACACTATCTTTGGATTGAGCAACATTAATAGCTGTGTCCATTGATAAACTCCTTTTCGTTACTCTCTCTGATATAATTCTATGAAGTTAGAGGCTTTTTTGGCTTTTAATTTTTTTAATGCCGTATTCAAATTTAATAATAAAATTAAGTTTGCTGAATTTTGGACAAGCAAATTAACTGATAGTTCAATTTATATCCTGATCCCTTTTCCTTTCATTAAATCCGTTGGCAGGGTAGCGGCCCACTTAAATAGTTAACCAAATAAAACATATTTTCTGACCAGATGATCAGTCACTCCCGGCAACGGCTCCTGCGCTCGCTCCTGCATCCATGCAGTCGTGCGGTGTTAGAATTCTGCGGGAGGCTGACCGAGAATAGACTGCCCTACTACTTAAAGATCCTCAGCCCATGGCATTTCCGGCAGAGCATCCAGGTTCGTGTTATACCGCTGTTCATTGAACGCCGTCTGATGATTAACCACATCCAGCAGCTCAACACACAGGGCGCAGGCGATGTACTGAATGGCTTCTTCCCGCTCAACACCTTCCAGCATCAGCCTCATCAGGGTCTCTTTTACCCTTGGTGGGTTATTTTCTGCCAGCTGGTTTTCAACTATTTCGATGATGGCCTCACCACTCATCAAATCGTCACTATCGATCATTACCATATACCCTGGAATTTTATAGAAAGCCTGCATTCTATCGAGAGTGGCATTTGAATGCTCACTGTAGATAGAAAATGAACAATGTCATTTACTGTCTATGTAGCAAAAGGGAAGCTTGTCGCACCCATTCTTCTTCCACAAAATAGACTTGCACCGTCTTTGAATAAAGAGTACCAATATCGGACAAAATTTTGGCAAACAGGAGGAAGCCTGTGTACAAAGTTTACGGAGATGCCCAGTCCGGCAACTGCTACAAGATCAAGCTGCTGATGAGCCACCTGGATATTGACTGTGAGTGGGAGCACACCAATATTCTGGGTGGCGGAACGCATACCGATGAGTTTCTGGCCATGAACCCCAATGGCAAGATTCCGGTCATGGCATTACCCGACGGGAATTACCTGTGGGAGTCCAATGCCATTCTGAACTATCTGGCTGACGGCACTGACTATCTCCCTTCAGACCCTTTCCTCAGGGCAAAAGTTCTCCAGTGGCAGTTTTTTGAGCAATACAGTCACGAGCCTTATATTGCAACGGCCAGGTTTATCGTGAAATTCCTTGGCAGACCCAAAAAGCATGAGGCTGCTCTGCAGGCCAAGAAAGCCAGTGGCTACAAGGCACTACAGGTAATGGAGACGCACCTGGAGCATCATGACTGGCTGGTTGGTGACCAGATGACCATCGCTGATATCAGCCTGTATGGCTACACGCATATTGCACCGGAGGGCGGGTATGGTCTGACCGATTTTCCTTTTATCATGGCCTGGCTTAAACGGGTCAGGGAACATCCAAAGCATGTGAAAATGGGGTAATGGCTTTAACCCGGATATTTCATAAACTGCCCCGAATCTCGCGCCGGACTTTGTCGCTCTAAGGGATTTTGTGAGGGAGCGCCGTACCGCGGAGTACGGTCGACTGAGCAAAACTCCCTTAGAGCGGCAAAGGACAAGCGAGATTGGGAGCACGTTTATGAAATATCCGGGTTAAGCCCCACCAAAGCATGTATAAAGATAACGGATACTGCTAGACTCCCCGCTCAGCACTTTTTACCTAACGCTGAGGTTAACAATGGGGTTTCTTGATCGGGTTCAGGCTGCCATGGAGAACAACAACACACTGTTGTGCGTTGGCCTTGACCCTTCACCCGAGCGCTTTCCTGCCGCTATTCAGGCGATGGATAAGTCCATCTTTGCATTCAATAAAGCCATCATTGATGCAACCGCCGACCTGGTCTGCTGTTATAAGCCCCAGGCGGCCTATTATCATGCCCATGGTGCTGAAGATCAGCTGGCCATGACCATTGATTACATTCGTACTCAATATCCGGCTATCCCGGTCATTCTCGACTCCAAGCGTGGTGATATTGGCAGCACTGCCAGCCAGTACGCCATTGAAGCCTTTGAGCGTTATCAGGCCGATGCGGTGACCGTAAACCCCTATATGGGGATTGATACCATAGAGCCATTCTCAGGCTATGCAGATAAGGGAACGGTAGTTCTGTGCCGCACCTCAAACCCCGGCGCTGCTGCTATTCAGAACCTGTCGGTCCGCCAGGCCAATGGTGAGTCGGCCATGCTGTATGAAGTGATTGCCCGGATGTGTCAGGAGCAGTGGAATAAGCATAACAATATCCTGCTGGTTGTTGGTGCCACAAACCCAACGGAGCTAAAGCGTATTCGGGACATTACCGGAGATATGACGTTCCTGGTGCCGGGCCTTGGCGCTCAGGGTGGCGATGTGGAAGCAACCGTTAAAAATGGCCTGAACAGCAAAGGCCAGGGAATTATTGTGAACTCATCCCGTGGCATTATTTATGCCAGTGGTGGCGATGACTTTGCTGAAGCCGCAAGGAACGCAGCGATGGAATTACGGGATCAGGTAAACCGTTATAGATAGTCCCAGTCTGCGACTATTGACTGGTACATCATTTCAATAAGTTTGATGTGTACAATCTCCGTTCACCCTGAGCGCCCTTCGGCTCGGCTCAGGATGCACGGACGAAGGGTGATTGGCACAGTCTTTATTCAAGGCACGGTGTTTACGCCCTTCGACTCCGCTCAGGACGAACGGAGCTTGGGAGTCATTGATCGAAGGAACCCATCAATTACATTGAAACCATGTACTAGAGTCGTTAATAGCCATCGGTAATTTAGCAAAATTATTCTCACGTCGGCATGAACACCACGATCAGATTGATGTCTCTTTCATGGGTAACTTCTTTAAATTTGCCTAACAAGGTTGTTCCATGGACCGATCGTCACCAACACCCTTCTCTGTTGACCACTCAACCACTTTTCCTGATCACCGACCGTCAACAGAAAACCAATCGGAAGTACAAGCATTAAACAGGAGTTTGCGAAGAGAAGAGCCGGAAAAAATGCTCCCGGATGGTCAGACCAGGGGAGATCATGATCCATCAAAATCTTTAGCGTCTTTGCGAGCCTCCCGGCATTCAGATCCGGAAGTTTCAGTCCGTCAGAAACCATCGACAACACATCCTGCAGCGGAAGATTCAGTGGAAAGAGTCAAAGACAAAACATTATTTTTTGAAGGGAAAATAGCAGAACAACAGATCCAGACATGTCAACCCAGGCCGTATAGTTCCCCTCACTTATCAAATCAACACTGTCAACCGGCAAAAGTCAGTGCCGAAAGTCAGAGCATGCAAGACCTTCGTTATTATAGTGATCGCTCTTGTGCGCCATGGGAGCAAGAGTTCAGGGCCATTGGCCAAAACCCCACAGCATCAGCGACCACACAGCAGCCAACAGAACCATCTGCCAAAACGCCTGAAAAGGTGACGCAAGAGTTACAAAACGTGATTGATGATCTTTATGGATATCTTGTGCAATTGGGTGTCAGGCCAGAGAGTGAGTGATCAGGATATAAATCTGTGACTTGTTTTTATTTCTTCAAGTCAGATGTAAAAGACCCGGTTACCACGCTTTACGCAGGAACCGGGTCAGGGATGGAAAACTACCTGGTTATTCTTGTGATGCCTCCCGGATGCGCTCCTGCCATTGCAGATAAATGCCGGTGGCCAGGTTTTCCTTCTCGGTCATAATCACGGGTTTGTTGCTGACGGCGGTATTGGTGGCAATAACCACGTCACCGGTTGCAGCCAGACGGTCTAAGATCAGATCAGAGTCACCAACCGGGAAGTCAATGGTCAGCACCCCGCCGCTAATGCTCCAGTCCATGGCATTGTCAGTATCACCGTCCATCACCACCGTTGTATTACCAAAAGCAAATTCAACGATCATTGGATCAGCGTCATCGGTGGTACTGTCATCGTCAACGTAATACCAGGTTTTACCGGTCAGCTGCGCCGTGGTCCAGCCTGCATTGGTGAAATCAGCTTTTGACCAGGCAATCAGATCACCCGAATCAATGGGAACAGCAAAGGCATTCTCTTGAGAGACATAAAGGAACTGATCGGTTTCTGCTCCATCATTATCATTAGTAGTCAGCCGGTCACCATCCACAGAGTATGGAAAGCAAACATCAGGTCCGTTATCAGCCTTCTGGCAGGCTTGGCCCTGATAGAGAGAAGCCTCAAGAACACCTTCGTCACCAAACTCCACTTCGTTCAGACTCGCTATAAAGCGGTAGTCACTGGCAGAGCTGCCGAGCAAAAAGCTGTTCAGGTCACTGGCCGTTACTTCTGGCAGATAGTTCTGCTGGATGTTGAAGTACAGACTGCTCATCTCCGCTTCGAGGGTATCATTGGCATAGGCAATTACGCCAAGAATCTGGTCTTCTTGGGTTGAGCCTAAAATATCAAAATCGACGATACAGCTGTCTGCATCCTCAACAAAGTATTCCGTGTCAACACTCAACGGATCAGCGAAGTCACTTCGTACAATCTCAAAGCTTCTGAACAGGTTTTTGACCCGGGTTTCACAGGTGCCGCTGGTAGGCAGGCCATCAAAATACAGATCGATATCAAGATCTCCATTATCAGACCCAGGCAAGCCCAGAGTCACGGAAACCTCGCCTAATTCATAGCTGTTACCATTTTTCCGGTAGTACTGGAAATCACCATTTTCTTCCGGCATGGCGCTGGTCAGCTGGATTCTGGCTTCTGCATTGGCCTTGCTCTTAAACCAGGTCAGTGCTTCGGTTCCTTCACCAGTTTCAAAGTACTGTACCAACGTACCGTTATCGGAGGAATCAGTGAATGCAAAACTGTCATCGAGCAATGAAAGCTCAGCTGTTGAATTATCAGACCAGGTTATCTTTATCTTGCCAGACTCAACGGTGTAATTCCCGGCTGCGGTTGGCGTATCCGTACACGTCGTGCGATTGGCAGCGGTGCGAGTATTCAGGTAGGCAATGCCACCGGCAAACTGCAACGTGTCACACCATACACGAGTGTAGTCGTTTGTAATATCGCCATCACCATCATCGGAACCTCGCTCAATCTGGTACCAGACTGTGTCTTCCAGCGGGTGTGAGCCTATACCTTCTAGAATGGTCAAATTGAACTCGGCTGCAATAGTATCAGCATGTGCGCCATCACCAGCATTAACCACAAAGAACAATGGGTTATTTACAGTGTTGACTGTAGGGGTGCCGCTGAAGACCAGCTGGTTATTGTCGTAGTCAATTTCCAGTCCGGCGATATTCTCATTGACAGTAATGGTCAATTCATCGCCGTCATCATCGGTAAAAAGCCCGACAATAGAAACAGTTTGATCAACCTCGATACCTTGTTGCAGCCCAAGGTCGTTGATCACAGCCTGGATAGAATTTTTTACATCATCATCTACCATGGGCGGCGTATTGGGTGCGATAACGTTCAGGTCAAAAACGGCAGGATAGGAGCGAACGCCTTTGGCATCCCGGGCATAAACATAGATTTTGTAAGTGCCTGCGGCAGGCGGTGTTCCGGTAATAGAGCCAGAGTTTGCGTCAATTACCAGGGTAGAATCTGACTCCGAATCGATCTCCAATTCGTATGTCAAGGCATCGTTATCACCATCTTCGAACCAGTTGACTACTGATAAAGAGAATGCATCACCCAGATTAATATTCTGGGCTGCGCTGCTCGCATTCCCGGTTACGGTTGGAAGACTGTTTGGCGTTGAAGTCACCCTACCATCATTAGCAACTGAAATAACCGGTTTGAAATCGTCAATATCGGTAGAGTCGATGGCGTCCTGCGCATCTTCCGACACCTCTTTAACAATCGCCAGCTTCTCCGTTAATGTCAGGTCAGAATCTTTGGCATCTTCCTCATACAGAATCTCAGCAATAATATTAATCGCCTTCCCTTTATCATCGCCGCTCTTCTTTGCTGCAACAAAATCCCCAAATACATCATCAGCGGTGACGCCAGTTAAACCAACAAGCTCTTCAATTACTTTATTTTTAGCTTCATCTACCGTTAAAGAATCATCCTCTTCCAGCTGCTCTACCACCAGATTGGTCAACGGGCTGACAACGGTCTCACCGGCAGGTGCTTTTAATTCGAGAGGACGTTCAACAGGGCCCTGGTCTTCATCAATCGTTTTACCGACTATGGTTTTAATACAAATGGTATTGTCCTGATACTCGATGGGGATATTCACGAGACCGCCATCACCGGTTTCCAGCTCCAGATCCAGTTCACAACCATCATCAAGGTCGTTATTAGCATCTACCCACACATCGGCATTTTTCAAATACCCATCCATCGCGGTAATACTGAATGTACTGCCGGATCCTGCGCCTGAAGAGCTGTCGCCCCCACCACAACCGGTTAATACCAGGGCCGACGCCACTGCCGTGGCCAGCGCAGCAAAATTCCTTTTTATTGTTAACAAGTCCGTTATCCTAATGGTTATTTCGTTATTATTTATTTGCCACTACATTCTCTTTTTAAATGACGAATGTCGTCAAGCGTGTTCTGTAACTTTCACAAGCCCGGCAGTGATAATAAAGTATTTATTGAATGGTTCTGAATCATTCAATCTACTTCAGGACGAACGGAGTTTGGTGGCTCCAAAATGTGGAAATGATTCAAGACTATTCCTAAGCAGCTTCATGCTGCCTGCTTTCCTGCACTTTTTTTCTGACCCTGGGTTTAACCATGGGTTCAACCTTTCTTTGCTTCTCATACAGGAATTTCAATACTTCGGAACGCAGTCGTGTATATTCCGGATCCTGTGCCAGCTCCAACCGGCCCCGGGGTCTTTCCAGGTTGATCTCGAGAATCTCGCCCACCGTTGCAGCGGGGCCATTGCTCATCATCACAATACGGTCGGATAACAGAACCGCTTCGTCTACGTCATGGGTGATCATGATGACGGTGTTATTCAGCTCCTGCTGGATTTCCATCAGAGAGTCCTGCATGTGGGCTCGGGTCAGGGCATCCAGGGCACCAAAGGGTTCGTCCATCAACAGGATTTCCGGCTGCATGGCCAGTGCTCTGGCAATACCCACCCGCTGTTTCATGCCGCCACTGATCTCATCCGGGCGTTTATGCATGGCGTGATCCATATGCACCAGCTGAAGGTTATGCTCAATCCACTCTTTGATCTCTGCCCTGGTTTTTGTACGACCAAACACCTGTTTCACCGCCAGTTCAACATTTTGGTAAGCCGTTAACCATGGCAGGAGTGAGTGGTTCTGAAAAACCACCGCCCGGTCCGGGCCGGGCTCGGACACCTCCCGGCCATTTAAAATCACACCACCACTGCTGGCCTGCAGAAGTCCTGCGACAATATTCAATACCGTTGATTTACCGCAGCCTGAATGGCCAATCAGTGAGACAAACTCCCCTTTGGCGATTTTCAGGTCAACCCCTTTGAGTGCGGTAAAAGGGCCTTTCGGTGTATCAAACACCATATCGATATGACTGATATCCAGCAGTGTGCTCATGAGCAGGGTTCCCTTTATTAATGAGTGGCTTTGCTTTTATCCCAGGAGGCAAAACGCTGGATGGCCAGCATGGCACGATCAAGGCCAAAGCCAATCACACCAATGACGATCACGGCAACCATAATGCGTGCCAGCGAATTTGAGCTGCCATTTTGAAACTCATCCCAGACAAATTTGCCCAGCCCGGGGTTTTGAGCCAGCATTTCTGCCGCAATCAGCACCATCCAGGCAACTCCGAGGGAGAGTCGCATACCGGTAAAAATCATCGGTACCGATGCGGGCAGTACAATTTTCTGAACGTGTTTCAGGGCAGGCAATCGCAATACACGACTGACGTTTATCAAGTCACGGTCCAGGGAAGAGACACCCACCGACGTGTTAATCACCATGGGCCACAGACAGCAGAGCATCACGGTGATCATCGAATTTAAAAAAGACTTGGCTACCAGAGGATCAGGGCTGATGTAGAGTGCACTGACAACCATGGTCACCAACGGCAGCCAGGCCAGGGGGGAAACCGGTTTGAATATCTGAATGATCGGGTTCACTGCCGCATTCAGGGTTTTATTAAGACCGATGGCGATACCCAGGGGGATGGCAACCAGGGCTGCCAGCAGAAAACCACTCATTACGGTGACCAGGCTGGTAACGATCTGATCAAGAAAGGTTTCCTTGCCGGTATAGGCCCGGATTTTTGGCACATAGTCAGGGTCTTTGGCGACACGGGCAGCATTGCGTTTTTCCTGCCGCTGATAGAAGGCTTCTGCCTTTTCCCGTTCGGTGACATGCTCCTGGTAGAGGGAGCCAAACTGCTCCCACACCGCCACTGGCCCGGGAAATTTGCCCAGCGAGGTATCAATATTCTGCGCAGCGCCAGACCAGATCAGCAGAAAGACGACGATGCCAATGATGGGCATCAGTACCGTGCTGAACACTTTACCGGGATTCACCGTAATGCCTAGCCCGGCAAGAAAAGACAACGGTGATGACTTGCTCTCATTGACTGACTGACTGACAACCGAGGCATCCGTCATAATCCACTCTCCTTCACTTCCCTTAAAAAAGGTAACAGGATCAAATCCTGTCACCCTGCTTCAGACCGATGTTGAACTGGTTGATGTAGTCGTTTGGCTTTTTGCCGTTGTAGACCAGGTTGTCGATAAAGTGTGTCTGTGGATCACGGAAGCCATCTTCTGACTCGAAGTCCGGAAAGTCCTGCAACTTAACCAGTGCTTCATCCACCAGCGACAGTGCCGCTTTTTCATAGATGTCCGGGCGATAGACTTTGGCAGCCAGCTCTTTGTACCACTCATCGCTCTTGTCTTCTGCAATCTGCCCCCAGCGACGCATTTGGGTGAGATACCAGATCGCATCGGAGTAATAAGGGTAAGTGGCGTTGTAGCGGAAGAACACATTGAAATCTTCTACTGGTCGTTTGTCGCCTTTCTCGTACTCAAAGGTACCGGTCATACTGTTGGCAATGACTTCATAATCAGCGCCAACATAGTTGGATTGTGACAGGATTTTCACCGCCTCAGGCCGGTTGGCATTTTCGTTGGCATCCAGCCACTGGGCTGCGCGGATCAGGGCCCGTGTCAGACGTATGGTGGTATTGGGGTACTTGTTATAAAACGCCTCGGTAATCCCGAACACCTTCTCTGGGTTGTTTTTCCAGATCTCATAATCGGTCACCACTGGCACGCCGATATTCTTGAAGACCGCCTGCTGATTCCAGGGTTCGCCGACACAGTAACCATAGATAGTGCCAGCCTCCATGGTGGATGGCATCTGTGGTGGTGGTGTGACGGAGAGCAGGGCATCGGCATCGATCTGGCCAGAGGTATCCCCTTTATGGGGCGCATAAAATCCGGGGTGAATACCACCGGCGGCCAGCCAGTAGCGAAGTTCATAATTGTGGGTAGAGACGGGAAAAACCATCCCCATATTAAACGGCTTGCCTTCAGACTGGAATTTCTCAACCACCGGTTTCAGGGCATCCGCCTTGATCGGGTGCTGAGGTCGGCCATCGGCCATTTTGGGGATATTGGGTTTCATCTGGGCCCAGATCTCATTGGACACCGTAATCCCGTTACCATTCAGGTCCATCGAGAATGGTGTAATGATATTGGCCTTGGTACCAAAGCCCATGGTGGCCGCCAGAGGCTGTCCAGCCAGCATATGGGCACCATCCAGACGCCCGTCAATCACGCCATCAAGCAGCACCTTCCAGTTTGCCTGGGCTTCGATGGTGACGTAGAGCCCTTCATCTTCAAAAAAGCCCTTCTCGTAAGCAATGGCGATGGGTGCCATATCAGTCAGCTTGATAAAGCCAATGGTCAACTCTTCCTTTTCCGGATAGCCAAGCTCAAAGTCTGCCTTGGCACTGGCTTGCCCGGTGAAAGCACTCACCCCCATGACGGCACTGATGGCAGCAACCTTACCTAACCTAACCGATGCCTTCTTAAAAGGCTTGAACCACTTCATTATTCCCCTCCCCTGGATAACTGACCTCTCTGCCTTGAACTGTGATCACCGTAATCAGGCATCACTCTTTTCCGGTATCAGTCAACGCACAGAGATCGACTGCCGGTGGTTGAGCAGAAAACATGCCAAATACCAGAAAACCTGATAACCAGCTGAATTTACTGGTGTTAGCTTATTCTGGCGGACAAATGCCTTGCCTGTTTAAGCCCGTAAGAAAACTTCAGAGATAGCAACAACGGTGCAGCTACATCCGCTGCACCCCAGAGCTTGCACTAATCTGGAACATCGCCACCGAATGCCCCGGTTACAAACCTCTTACATTTGAGTACTGGTTTTGCCAGAGCGGAGTTGCTATAACGTTTTCCAGTTATGGAACCGAAATATGGATCAGGAAACTATGTCCAGTCTGGCAAACCTCCTTGAAAACAATAACCAATGGTCCAAGTCCATTCGTGAAGAAAAGCCCGGCTTTTTTGAACAACTCTCTGAGCAGCAGGCACCCAAGTATCTCTGGATCGGGTGTGCCGACAGCCGGGTTCCTGCCAACGAAATCGTCGGCCTCCTTCCGGGCGAACTGTTTGTGCACCGAAACGTGGCCAATGTGGTGGTTCATACCGACCTGAACTGTCTGTCCGTCCTCCAATATGCTGTGGACTACCTGAAGGTAGAGCACATTATTGTGACGGGGCATTACGGCTGTGGCGGTGTGCGCGAAGCCATGAACAACTCCAAACTGGGGCTGATCGATAACTGGCTCAGGCATGTGCAGGACGTTAAGAAGAAGCACACTGAGCTGCTTGAGAACGCTGGCAGTGATGATGAGCAGTTTCAGAGAATGTGTGAACTGAACGTTCTGGAGCAGGTGCTGAACGTCTGTCAGACAACCATCGTTCAGGATGCCTGGGATCGCGGCCAGAAACTGACCGTAAACAGCTGGGTTTATGGTTTGAAAGATGGCCTGGTCAGGGATCTCGGTCTGAGCGTTGGTTCCAATGAAGACATCGATGTGCAGTATCCGGCAGCGGTTGAGAGCATCGCCAGTAAGCTGGAAGGGTGATTTGCCCTTA
>NZ_JBLYNS010000119.1:0-16509 GCF_049310205.1 Endozoicomonas sp. ALC013
ACACGAAGACTGCCTCTGCCTGGTCAGGGAGAGGAAGTAATGGACCTCCGCCAGGCCGCATGACCGCAGACGATCGCTTGTTGGCGGCGATGCCTGCCCAAAATTATTGATATCGCTGATTGATAAATAGCTGGCGATTTTGGCGAACACTTCCTGGGGGACGCGAACCCACCGGTGATCAAAGCGAGCCATATCACGGACGACTTCCGGCTTGATTTGATTGCCCGCTGTATCGACATCGGTACTGGTCTTTAACCCTGCTGCAGGTTGCATAATGTAACCCCCCAAGGTGACTCAGGCTGTTCAGGAAAAATAGCAACAATCGCAACATCCCGGGATTAAATATCGACAGAGCCACTACGGAGAAGCTGCATTTGTGGGTATCAACTTCTGCTCGGAATCATGAGAGTTTAATGGAGGGCTATATTTTCGGAGAGGTTCGGTAAGCATTCCCACGGAGGGCCGTGGGAACGAGGTGCCTGTGTATCAGCGCTTAGATGCACTAGAACATGTAGGCAACACCTGCCATCACAGAGGTCTGGTTGCTTTTGTCGACCAGCTGACTGTCGGTAACACTGCTGCTGAAACGGGTGTACTCAGCACCACCGACCAAAAGCCAGCGGGAAGAAAGTTGATAAGTAGCCATCACTTCCAGACCCATATCCACTCCGGCGTCGGCTTTGTAGGTGGAGAGTAATGGATTATTACCGGCTTCTTTGCTGGAAATGCCGTAGTAGTAATCATTGTAACCACTGCTACGCCAGGTTGCGGACGCAGCCGTTTCAATGCTAAACCGATCAGTAATCTGGAACTCCCTGCCCAGTTCGAACCCGACACTGATATCGGACTTGGTGTCGTTAAGGACGGATGCCGTCAGTTCAGCCCACTGCATGTCGTATCCCAGAGTCAGACCGTATCCAATACCTGCTTTACGTTCATCCAGCCCTTTGAAAAGATCGTTATCTTTAACATTGTCTTGTTCAAAACCAGAGCCGACTCCCAGGCTGATCACCGGAGACAGGCTCCAGTTGTTCCCTTCAAGGAGCGTGTAACCCGCCTGTTCTCCACGCACCCAGAAATCACCATACTCAATGTGGGCAATGGGTTGAGGATTGGTTTCGCCATCCACACCTTTATAAATGCTGCTCTCATGGGAGGCACCCAGGCCCAGGATCATTTCCCAGTCATTTTCTGCGGCATGGGCAGTGCTGGCCAGTCCAAAAGTGGCCAGCAGACTGGCTGCAGTCGCAATTGATCGTACAGTCATTATTGTCATCCGTTGCTGTCAAAACTGGCAACGATGATAAGATCATGAGAGTGATCAGTTTGTGATTGCGTTGTGAACAGGTTGTGAAAACAGTATCTTGATGACGGCTCCTGATGGCGTGTCGGCCCCTTCGGGTTTTCGGTTGTTAATCTCCAGCCGCCAGTGTCGTGCCTGACAGATTCGTGCAACAATGCTCAATCCCAGCCCCAGACCACTGACGTGTGCTTTTTCCCAGGGTTTCAGTAAACGGGGAATGGCTTCATCTTTAAATCCTGGTCCAGAGTCTTGTATCCATAGCCTGCTGTCATTAGCAAAAATGGTCACTTCGCCAGAGTCTGTGTACTGGCAGGCGTTACGCACCAGGTTATCCAGCATAATACTGAATATGACCGGAGGCAAAGAGGCGGTGACCGAGGTCGGCACCTGATTATGCAGTGTGACGGGTTTGTGAGCTACCAGGTATTGATGCCGATCCAGGGATTGCTCTACCGTGGTGTGCAGGCTGATGGTTTGAGTTGCTTCACAGATCGACTCTTCACGACTGAGCTGAAGAAAACTCTCTATTAGATTTTTCATGTCTTCAGTGGCACGGGTTATTCGTTGCAATGGGCGCTGAATACCGGGGTTATCAATGACAGCAAGTTGCAGAATTTCCGAAGCCATAGCAATGTTAGTAATCGGTGTCCGCAATTCATGGCTGGCATCCCGGGTGAATTGTTTTTCCCGATCTATCATCCTGCTGATGCGCAGGAGCAGTTTATTAATGTATCGGGCTACCGCGCCCACTTCATCGTGGTAATAGTCGCCTGCCAGCTGTTGTTCACTGGAGAAATCCAGGGTATCCAGATCCTGTTTCAGCCGGGTCAATGGCGCAATCACGAAGTGGCTGACCTGCAAGCCAGTTATCCATGCCAGACCCAGCATAACCAGACTGCAAACAACAATAGAGAGTGCTATTTTCCAGGGAGTGTCGCTTTGGCCCCGGTCAAACTGGCTGATATCGATTAAGTAATAAAAAAATGTGTCTGATCCATAACTCTGGGGTAGAGGAGACCGAACGATCTGAAAAACCTTTTGATCGTGGGTGTATTCAAAAATCTCAAAGCCTTGCTGACTGGTATCAACATAGACATCAATGTATGGGGAGTCAGAAAGTGATTCCGTTGTTAAAGCGTCATGGCCCAGGTAAGCCAGTAACTGCGAGTCATTGCCGACCTTCCAGGTGCCCACTGTGTTCAGGCGTTTTAATACCTCGAAATGATCCAGATAAAGAGAACGGTACTGCTCTGCCTCATTGGCTATCTGCCAGTTAAACATGGTGTCTTCCCCTGTTTCAAAGGCGACGAACAGAAACAGACTGAAGATGACGTTGGCTATCAACCCGAATATAAGACAGGCTGCCAGTATTCGGAACCGAAGGCTATTGACCAGTTTCATCATCACCTTCCTGTTGAGCCATCCGAAAGCCCCAGCCCGGAACGGTTTGAATCAGGGGTTGCCCAAAGGGTTTATCAATTTTTTGACGAAGTTTATAGATGTGGCTGCGCAGGGAGTCACTGTCGGGCAGTTCATCTCCCCAAAGCTGATACTCCAGAGTTTTGCGGGAAACTGCTGCGGGATAGTGCTCCATGAGTACTCTTAATAGCTTGAAGTTATTAGGAGAGAGCTGAATTTTTTCCCCCTGTCGATGAACCTCCTGAGTATCAATGTTTACTGTCAGGTCAGATAGATTGAGCGTGGAGGAATGAGTGCTTAAACGTCGGCTAATCGCTTCCAGGCGGGCGTAGAGCTCTTTCAGTTCAAAAGGTTTCACCAAATAGTCATCGGCTCCGGAGGCGAAACCCGCCAGTTTGTCCTCCAGTGTATCCCGGGCGGTCAGAAAAATGACCGGAGTTTTATCTTTCCGGTGCCCTCTGAGAACCTGGCATAGCTCCAGACCATCCATGTTTGGCATGGCGATATCAAAGATGTACAGATCATATTCATGGCTGGTCGCAAGGTTAAGGCCGGACATGCCATCATAGGCGTAGTCGCACTGATGACCTTTGAATTCAAGATAGTCGGCAATACTGGCGGTGATATCAGCATTGTCTTCAACGATTAATATACGCATGGCTTAACGGATAACATGGCTTAACGGAAAAAAAAGAGAAGGCTCTGGATATCATGTGGCCTGTGAACATTTTGTGAAGCTTACTACTTCACGACTTGTTCACAAAAGTACTTATAAGATTGAGCGGAAATCATGGTAAACAATGCAGGTTAATAAAATGAAAAGGACTCAAAGGCTGTTGCTGTTAACTCCTTTGTTTGCAGCATTAGCTGCATGCACGGGGGGCATTCAACCCACAGCGTTACAGAATAAGGCATCTGACACTAATCTTCAGCAGCACGAAGAGTTTCGTGGCGGTGAAGTCGAGTCAAGTGATCAGGAGCACTGGTATCGTGAACTACGGTTGTCGGATTGGAAAGCGCTCGGAGTTACCGAAAGTGACTTTGAAACCGTACTGCCACGGATCAATAGCAGCGGTCCACTGCGGGACACCATAACGGTATATGGCCCCGGTCAATGGACTTACGAATGGACCCGGCATGCAGAGAAAGTAGCGTCTCAACAGCCACCTTCAGCTCAGACTGCTGCTCTTTTACAACGAGTATCCGGACTCTATTTAACCGCCTCTTATCCGAACCTTCTCAGCGATCATGAGCAGGCGGCATTGAGAAATGCCGTTGATTATTACGTGAAAGCAGGGCTGAAAATGGGGCAGCGTATCGCCATCATTGATATGCCTCTGTCGCAGGGCGGCAGTATCAAAGGGCTTTTGCATTTACCTAGACAACTGGCAGAAAACGACAAAAAACTGCCTGTTATTCTCTGGACCGGAGGCGTAGACAAAACTCTGGTTGAGCACTTTCAGAGTGCTAAAAAATATACAGACACCGGTTATGCGGTCATTACATTTGATATTCCCGGAGGTGGCCTGAACAGGGCATTAAAAGTTTCTCCGGGTACAGAAGCTGAGGCACATAATGCCGCTTTGGCTTACGTGAACAACTCAACGCTTCTGAATGAAAAACGGGTGGCGGCATTGTCATCTTCCGGGGGTGGTCTGAGTTTAATGGAGTTCACTGTTGCTACCCCTGAACTTAAGGCTGTGGTCGCACGTTGTGCGCTGGTAGATGGTGTTTTGACTCAACCTGAAAAGTTGCAATATTTGCCGGCAATGAGTGTCGATTCCTTTTTTGCACGTCAGGGGCTGACTTATAAAGGGCTTGATAATCCGGGGCGGTATACCATTCCATTGTCACTGAAAACCAAGGGCTACTTTGATGGTAAACCCCACACCAGTGTACCGTTGCTGGTGATTAATACCAAAGATGACCCGGTAGCTTCGCCGAAAGATATGAGAGCGACGGCGGCAATGTCTTCTGATAGTGAAATAGCATTCTTCGGTGAAGCGGGTCACTGCCCGGAAGGTGCAGAAGCGGAAAATAAAATATACCGTTTTATTACTGAAAGGATCTGACAAAGTTATTTCAGGGTAGTTCACAAGTTGGCGCCTGTCTTAAGCCGCAGGCGCAGAGGCTGGAGAGTGATTAATGGTCAGCGCTTTGCTGGTTATCGTTGCTGCTGTCTTCCGGCACTTCTTGTTCTGCTTTAAATGCTTCCATCTCTTTTTCCAGCGCTTCAAGGCGCTCTCGGGTGTGCCTCAGAACAGCAACCTGGGTATCAAACTCATCACGGGTGACCAGCTCCAGTTTTGACAGGGCACTGCCCACCAGTGCCTTGATATTTTTTTCGATATCTTCCCGGGTCTGGCTTTTGTCACCGTTAAAGAGTTCACCGGCTTTGGTGGCGATGGTATTAATCAGGGCGGCTTTATCGATCATGGTTATCGCTTGGCTGATGGTCAGAAAAGAGAAGGATACCGCAATAACAGCAAGGTAACGATCCGGAACTTATAATTGCTCAAATAAAGCCGTAATCTTTCCGGGTTTGATCACAATAAAGTCGTTATCGGCAACGCCATGCTGCTGTTTGGCGAGCTGCAGATCTTCCGGTGGTTGCAACATCGGCTCATTGGTTAGCATAAAGCTGCCCCAGTGCATCGCCAGCGACAGGCGTGAGCCAACATCGTTGTGGATATGCACGGCTTCTTCCGGATTGACATGGATCTCTTTCATAAACCAGCGTGGCTCGTAGGCACCAATCGGTACCATGGCCATATCCATGTAGCCGAAGTGCTCACCAATGGCTTTAAAATCTGAACTGTAGCCAGTATCCCCGGCAAAATAAAAGCGTTTACCCGGTTCAGCTGCTTCAGTCGCCGCTTCAAATACCCAGCCACACCAGAGCGTTCGATCCGGAAATATTGAACGGCCACTGAAGTGCTGACAAGGTACTGCCGTGTATGTCCAGCCGCGATGGGTATGGGATTCCCACCAGTCCAGCTCGACCCAGTTAGCTATACCATGTTTGCTGAACCATTGGCCTAAGCCCAGGGGCAGCATAAACAGGGGTGGATTGTCTTTTTGTTTTTTCTGAATGGCTAATACTGAGTTTCGATCAAGATGGTCGTAATGGTCGTGAGAAATTACCACCACATCCACGTGGGGTAAGGCAGCAATATCGATCGCTGGTGGAGAGTAGCGCCTGGGGCCAGCCCACTGTACAGGAGATGCCCGTTCAGAAAAGTGTGGGTCGGTAATGATATTCATACCCCGGTGGCGAATTAAAAAGGTCGCATGACCAATCCAGCTGGTCAGGGATTTATCTGAATTCTCAAAGACCGAATAATCATCGTCTACCACCGGAATAGAAACTTTCTCCGGCAGTGCCTCGGTGATTTTCCATTTCAAGATGTTCCATAACGAGCGATGATGCATTTGCATAGCATCGTTATTGCGAAAGCCGCCATTCGGCAGATGATGTTTTTTTGAGCGATTCACCGCAGCTACCCCATCTTATTTTGTTAATCAATTTAGCGCGGAGCAACACCTCGGATAAATTTAGGTATCGCCGCACGGCCATAACTCTGTTCGCTGACAATGTTTAAATCGTCGTCAAACACAAAATAGTCCATGACCTCATCCAGACGCTGATTGGAAAACGCATCGTTAAAGGTGTGCAATACATTGCGTATATCATTTGCCATCGGTATTTTTTCCTGCCTTATTATTTGCCAGTAGGATTTATCACATGCCGCCGGTGAGGTAAAGGCGTTCTATTGTCGCCCCGCGCTGAACAGGCGTTGTGGGAGAGATAGGCTCACCCCATAAAAATAACCAAAAAAGCGGGGGAGGAAATGCCATGAAAAATGTGACGATCACCGGCAGGCGGCAGTGGTTTTTCTCAGGGGCGATCAGCTGTTGTCGATATATTAAACGACAATAGGCAGGTATTGGTTGGAGAGTTTCTTTAGTGATAATATGGCCAGGCCTTGCAACTACACCTACTGAGGGCGGCCATGACCAGTATGGTACTGTAGGTATTCGCGCTTTTCTGTACTGATATTACATCATCGACTCAGCTGCTCTGTGATGAGGCATCAAGTCTGGGTAGTTGCAGGATTTTTTGATGAGTGCACTGCTTTGGTGCGCTTTTTTGGGTGGGGGATTTGGTTTTAGTGCATCAAATGGGTGCGTATCCGATTTCGCCGCTCATTTGAGTCCATGAAACCTTCAACCATGCCCATTTATGGGGATAGATAAAAACTGGCACAGAGCCTGCTTAGACAGGAGTAACCATTTAACCAGTGCCGGGCGGGATGCCTGAAATCAAGACTGGCAGGGTTGGTTTTTCCTTTTACAGGCCGGGAAATAAAACAGACGGTTGTAACACAAAGGGAAAAGCGTAGACTTTGGAAGCTATCGCATCCAGGTCACCCCTCCCGGATGAATATTAAGTAGAGCCAGGAGAATAATGCATGAAGTTAGTATCAGCCATTATCAAGCCGTTCAAGCTTGATGACGTGCGGGAAGCGCTTTCTGATATCGGCGTTCAGGGTATTACTGTGACAGAGGTCAAGGGCTTTGGTCGCCAGAAAGGCCATACCGAACTGTATCGCGGTGCAGAGTATGTTGTGGACTTTCTGCCAAAGGTAAAGATTGAAGTGGCTATCTCGGATGATCTGCTGGATCAGGTGATTGAAGCAGTGTCCAATGCCGCCAATACCGGCAAAATCGGTGACGGAAAAATATTCGTGACCTCTCTGGAGCAGGCTATTCGGATCCGTACCGGAGAGACTGGCATCGACGCTATTTAAGTGCCAGTCAAAGGCATGACTCATCAGCAGCCACTGATGACATCGCCGAGCAGTATCAGTGATATACAGCTTTGAGCTAAATACAGCCCTGGGCTGAAAAGAAAGATAAAAAAGATGTGAATTTTACTGGGAGGGGTCCCGTGGAAGATATAACTCAGCTGTCGTATGCGCTCGACACTTTTTATTTCCTGATGTGTGGTGCACTGGTCATGTGGATGGCCGCTGGTTTTGCCATGCTGGAAGCCGGTCTGGTGCGCTCCAAGAACACCGTTGAAATTCTGACCAAGAACATTGCCCTGTTTGCCATTGCCTGCACCATGTACTTGCTCTGTGGTTATCAGATCATGTATCCGGGGGCTAACGAAGGCGGCATCATGCCTCTGTTCGGTACGCTGCTGGGCACTGAGAACAGCGTCGAGTCGGTGCTGGGTGGTGGTGAAGATGCACCTTACTACTCTCTGCGTTCTGACTTCTTCTTCCAGGTGGTCTTCGTAGCTACTGCCATGTCCATCGTTTCCGGTGCCGTTGCTGAGCGCATGAAACTGTGGGCCTTCCTGCTGTTTGCGGTCTTTATGACGGGCTTCATCTATCCGGTACAGGGTTTCTGGAAATGGGGCGGTGGCTTCCTGAACGAAGCTGGCTTCCAGGATTTTGCCGGTTCCGGCGTGGTGCACATGGCGGGTGCTTCTGCTGCCCTGGCGGGTGTGCTGCTGCTGGGTGCCCGTAAAGGCAAGTACGCATCTAACGGTTCCGTTAATGCCATGCCTGGCGCTAACCTGCCACTGGCTACTCTGGGTACCTTTATCCTGTGGCTGGGCTGGTTCGGTTTCAACGGCGGCTCTCAGCTGAAGATTGCTGATGTTGAAAATGCCAACGCTGTTGCCCAGATTTTTGTCAACACCAATGCTGGTGCCGCCGGTGGTGTTATTGCTGCCCTGATCGTTGCCAGACTGTTGTTTGGTAAGGCTGACCTGACCATGGCTCTGAACGGTGCCCTGGCGGGTCTGGTTGCCATTACCGCAGAGCCGCTGACGCCAACTGCCCTGGGTGCAACGCTGATCGGTGCTGTTGGTGGTGCACTGGTTGTCTTCTCTATCCTGGCGCTGGACAAACTGCGTATTGATGATCCGGTGGGAGCCATCTCTGTCCACGGTGTTGTGGGTATCTGGGGTCTGCTGGCGGTACCTCTGACCAACAGCGACGCTAGCCTGGGTGCTCAGCTGTTGGGTATTGGCAGCATCTTCGCCTGGGTGTTCGGTGCTTCCCTGGTTGTCTGGGGTGTGATCAAGGTAATCATGGGACTGCGTATCTCCGAAGAAGAAGAGTACGAGGGTGCTGACCTTACTGAGTGTGGTATGGAAGCGTATCCGGAGTTTACTAGCAAGTCTTGAGGCATGTAAAAGCTGACATTGAACAACTACGTAGATGTCGCTACAACCATATCGTGGTAGTAGCGACAGTTGACAAAATCGTTGACAAAAAAGACCCCGGCATCAATACACTTTGTATTGTCTCGCCGGGGTCTTTTTTATATAACTTTGGGCTATACCTTTGGGCTATGGCAGTTTCAGATCCAGATCCTTTGCAACACCACTTTGCAAATAGGATTTCAACTCTTGATAGTGGGGCTGAATCTCCGGGCTGTTGAGTTCTCCCAGCCAGAATGTCCAGTTCATTTTTTTCTCACTGCCATCTATAGCCTGGACTGCTCTGAGACCAAAATAGAGCGGTTGGCTGTCCTTGTCTGCATCAGTGCCGGTCATGATGTAAGAAGCTCCTACTAAATTATCGGGCATACTTTGATGTGACAATGGGAGATCTTTCAGGCATTTGTTCTGTTCGTTGGCCATTTCTCCCTGATAAATTGCCTGCTGTTTGGTGTCTCTGATCTGCATACCGCTCTCAGGGTAGGCTATGTAGAGGGTCACTTTTTCAGGGTCTGATTTGGCCAGGTTTCTAACGGTGACAGTTCTGTCGCTAATGGTTTTCGCCCGTGCACTGTCACCTTGCATATGTATGGACATGGCTTCAGGGGGGGCTGTATTCTCGGGAGAAACCAGCGGGGTTGCAGGGGCTTTCGTATGAAATAACACCATCACCCTGGTGACGGTTCTTTCTTCAATTAGCTTTGAGAGTGTCTGTTCGAAAATGGTTTGCATGCCTACGCCAATGGGGCGTAATGTTTTGTCAAAATCTGAAAGTTCAATTACTTTAACTTTTGAAACCTCTTGAAAGCGCTTTAATATTTCTGACTTGATTGTATCGTCACTCTCGTCTGAATCGGAGACTGGCTTATAAGCTCCATGTTGGAGTTTAAAGCCGGATTGCAAACTGAGTTGAACGTGGGGAATCACTTTTTTAAACCTCTCGCCGTGAGTGCAGCCGGTCAAAACAAAGACAAGTGTATTGAGGATCAATGCTTTTAGAGCATTAGAAAGTTTCATGTTTTGTCGTGCAGGCTGATTTTTGTTGGACTGGAGTTGTAAAGGTAGAACAGGATTTGGATATTTCAATCTTTGGTTAAGTAGTTAACCAAATGAAATCGTATATTTCTGACTAAGTTGTCAGTCACTCTGCGGCGTTGCAACTCCGGTCACATAGCTATGGCTATGCTCCCTACGTTGCGCCTTGCATAGCAACTGCCCACTTAGCCAGAAATATACGATTCCATTTGGCCAACTACTTAACTACTTACGCCTGGATATGCTGAAAACTTGAAAAAACACAGCTTTATTTAAAATATGAAATTAAGCAGGAACCTATCTGGATTTTTGTGGTCTGCACTGATCCGAGTTTAAGAAATGTAAGGTTATGCTTATGATTTCTCCCTCCTCTTCTCCTGTTACTGGAGCTGATCAATCACCGTCTTATGAAGAATCAATGACACAAAATGCTGTATTGGGGAATCACGATGTTCAATCTGCTTCCGCTGATGCAACAGTAAGTTTAAGGTATCAAGCTACAGTTCCGGTTCTGCCGGAAACTTCCCAAAAGGCAAATGTTGACACGCATAAAGTCAGTGCCGTTTCAGTCTGTAGTGGAAGTACACACAAATCCCCGGGAAAGCCTGATAACTCAGCCTCTGAGCTTCCCTCCGGGGAATCAGCAGACACACTGGTTTCCACTTTTATTGCAAACAATCCAACAATAGCATATTGCCTTCGTAACCCAGAGTTTCATAAGGCTGCGGTTACAATGTTAGCTTTGTATTCCCTGCATTCTAAACCTCAGTCTGATGATGATTCGCAAGAACCAAAAAGTAAGTCAAAAAAGGCTTTATGTGAACTTGTTATGAATAATATTGAGTGTTTCAATATAATATTTCCTTATATAGCGGTTCCCGGCTGCGGTCGTTTAGATCCTGTAAGATTTCTGGGGGTTATGCTCTCTCTATGTGAAAGCGCTTATCAAGATGCTTTTCCAAAAACAGTTATCAGCATTGGCTCGGGGCAAGCATTTCTTGAAAAATGTTTTGATTCGATGGGAGGAGTCGGCGTGAAATGCTACGACCGTGAACCGCTAACCAGGTTTTTACCTGTTGAACAAGCTGAGTTCCCAAAAGATATTAACAAGTGCCTGCCTGATGATTGCAGTAGTTGTTTATTGGTTTCAGGATATCCCCAAGGGTATTTAGGCCCTGTGCTCACGGAATTTATCCGACGGGGAGGGGAGATGCTCTGCACCACTGTTGAGGGTGGTTTGTTTAGTGATATGCATGAAGGATATGAAGATAATCCCAAGGTTCTCAGGGATGGGATTAAAAAGTTAAGGAAGAAGAATGGAGCGTTCTTTGAGGTTCAATTAACGGATTACACTCTGATGGGGCCTGCGTCATTTATCCAGTTTTACAACTGGCCATCAAGCGTTAAGCAGCTAATGTTTGATTCCAGGATTTTGAATGGTTTGTGTTCCGATATCGAATTTCCTCGATTCCTGACATCACGTTCACGTAGATAAAATGATTATGCAAAATGTCACTGCTGTAACTATAACGCAATCCACAGGTTATGCTACCCCTTCGGGTGCGGGTGATCATTTGTTATCCCCCGCCCTTGCTGCACTTGGCGCTGTGCGTCCGACACCTGGCCTGGATCCGCCAGAACAAACGATTTCTACAAATGGCATTGAATCGATAACAGACAGAAATGTGGAATTAGTACAGGGCCCTCTCCGTAATGAAATCAACGGAGCTTTTCGAGGCGTTGCCAGCACTGACGCAGCGGGTACTTCATCCGTAGATATAGATTCAGAAAGGGCCTTGATAATGAAGATGAAGAATGTAATAACGAAATCTGTTGGAGTTCTGACTTATAGGAATGTACACGTGTGCGGTGTCGCAGCGAAGGGCAGCACCAGGGGCCAACTTCAGTTGAAACTTATGGCTAATCACGATTGCAGCCAGGAGGTGAGGCAGCAATTGCTCACCGACGTGGAATTCTACCTGCAGAATAATGTTCCGCAGTGGTTGCGCGATGAGTTTACACTGGTGATTGAATACGGCGGGCCTATAGAAGCTCTGTAGGCAGGCTTTTCTCATAGCGCCGGGTCGTCGGGGATTTTCGGTAATTCTGGATGGACCCGGTTTCGCTAGTGAGATATCAATAAAACTTAATCTCACTATCCATAAGTTTGATTTTTCTTATTCGCTGTTGGGTTATATCTTTATTCCAACTATTTCCATTTGCACCAAATGGTTCCAAGCTGGTTTGTGCCGCCCGTTGGCATTATTGTCGCGGCAGTGACCAGCAAGGGTATGGGGCATGAGAAACTTGTCTTTACGTTGTTTGTTTTTGGACTATGCTGCTACTTCATAAAGCTGCCAGTGATGTTGTATCGTTTGACTTTCAGAGAGAAAATTCCTGATGCTGCACTGCCCACATTTGCCATTATGGCGGCACCGGCGAGTCTTTCTCTGGCGGGCTACCTGTCCATAACTGACCAGCCGAATTACTTACTGGTTGCGGTCCTGCTGCCATTGGCTATTTTTATGACGAGTCTGGTCTATGTTGCGTTTGTTCGCTTACTGCGCCTGCCGTTTTCGCCAGGATATGCTGCTTTCACATTTCCAATGGTAATTGGGGCTACAGCGTTGTTTAAGCTGGCAGATATACTTCATCAACAGGGCTATCAAACAGTTTGTGATGTTATTAACAATCTGGCCGGTTTTGAACTTTTGGTGGCGACGGGGATCGTACTTTATGTTGCCCTCCGCTATCTCTGGTATTACTTCTCACCTCGCCATCCCTGATGTATGTCGAGATATGGACTGACCGGTCAATATGGCCACGGGTAAATTGTACCCTTGGCCTGAAATGCCGAGCTTATGATCCCTCTTCATTTCGGCATTTATTTATTAACGGAACAGGAAATGTCGGTAACACACTCTGGCGCTGGTCTCGCCATCCCTATGCTGATCTTTTGCGGCCTGTTTTTACTGGCGGCCATTTCGGCAATCCTGCTTAAAAAGCTGCGTTTTCCCTATACCATTGGGCTGGTTGTGATCGGTATGGCCCTGGGGATGGCGGCTGAATATTCTGAAATACTGGCACCTCTACTCCGTCTTTCCCTGACTCATGACCTGATTATGTACGTTTTGCTCCCCGTACTGGTGTTTGAGGCGGCCATCAATATAAAGTTTTCCGCCCTGATGAAAGAGCTGGTGCCTGTATTGATGCTGGCCATTGTGGGAGTGATTTTGTCTACCCTGGTTCTCGGTGTGATTCTGGGTGAGTTGACGCCTTTGACGCTGGCGAGCGCGCTGCTGTTTGGTGCGCTGATTTCGGCAACGGATCCAGTGGCCGTGATTGCGCTGTTTAAAGAGGTGAAAGCGCCTGAACGGATGTCTCTGCTGATGGATGCAGAGAGTTTGTTTAACGATGCAACCGCGATCGTTATGTTTGGCATTGTGCTCTCGATTATCCAATCGGGAACAGGGCTGTCTGGTAGCACGGCTTTTGCTGCCTTTGTCGAGTTCTTAAGGGTTTTCTTTGGCGGGATTTTTGTGGGTGCGGCCATGGGGGCAGCCATGCTGGTGCTGCTCAGGTTGTCCCGGGGGATGCCTTATGTGCATATTGCTCTGACAACTATCCTGGCTTTTACCAGCTTTATTATTGCTGACCATGTCTTTGAAACGTCCGGTGTCATGTCGGTTATCGCTGCCGGGATTGTCACTCGCAGCTACGGCCGTCGGGCCATGGCTGACTTTATGACATTGCGTCACCTGGATCCTTACTGGGAGTTTATGGCATTTGTAGCCAATAGCTTTATTTTCCTGCTGTTAGGGTTAAGTGAGGACTTCCTGCTGCGGAGTATTGAGCGGCTCGGTATGATCTACCCCACGTTAATCATTGCTATTGTCGCCGTTCTTACGGCGCGCTTTCTGGTGGTATATCTGTTGCTGCCCGTCAGTAACCTGATGCCATTGAGTAATAAAGTGGACAGCAATTCAATGAAGGTGATGTTCTGGGGCGGATTGAGAGGGGCTGTGCCTGTTGCCCTGATGCTATCGATCCCGGACTCCATGCCTGAAAAGCGCATGATCATAGAAATGACGCTGGCCGTTATTCTTTTCTCACTGTTGATTCAGGGTACTACCATTGGCTGGTTGATGTCCCGTTTAGGGATAAAAAGGGAAGCCTGAAGCCACTGAATTCAATCAATATTTGGGTGCTGTTGGCTCTCAGCCTTATAATACCTGTTTTGGCATTCTGTCAGCCTGCGCCCATTGGGGCCCGGGCGTTATTGAGAAAGCAATTCCATGACTGTACGCACCCGTATTGCACCTTCCCCTACCGGCGATCCTCATGTCGGTACTGCCTATATCGCCCTGTTTAATCTGGCGTTTGCCAAGAGTCAGGGCGGCCAGTTCCTGCTTCGTATAGAAGATACGGATCAAACCAGAAGTACCCCTGAATCCGAGCAACAGATTCTCGACTCGCTGCGCTGGCTTGGTTTGAA
This sequence comes from Endozoicomonas sp. ALC013, assembly GCF_049310205.1. NCBI lineage: Bacteria > Pseudomonadati > Pseudomonadota > Gammaproteobacteria > Oceanospirillales > Endozoicomonadaceae > Endozoicomonas > Endozoicomonas sp. ALC013. Next base: position 14,491 of record NZ_JBLYNS010000119.1, read on the forward strand.
TTGGGATGAGGGGCCTGATGTTGGCGGCCCACACGGCCCTTATCGGCAGAGTGAGCGCCGGGAAATCTACGCTGATCATGCTCAAATCCTGTTGGATAAAGGGCATGCGTTCCGTTGCTTCTGCTCATCAGAGCGTCTTGATGCCCTGCGTGCAGAACAAACGGCGAACAAGCAGACACCCGGGTACGATGGTCACTGCCTGCATCTTTCTGAACACGACGTTCAGGTCAGGCTGAATGCGGGCGAGCCTCACGTTGTCCGGATGAAAGTGCCTGAGAGTGGCGTCTGCACAGTGGATGATATGCTCCGTGGTACCATCGAGATTGACTGGTCCCAGGTGGATATGCAGGTGCTGGTGAAAGCCGATGGCATGCCAACCTATCACCTGGCCAACGTTGTTGATGACCACCTGATGGAAATCACGCATGTTATTCGTGGTGAGGAGTGGATCAACTCTGCGCCCAAGCATCAGTTGTTGTACCAATACTTTGGCTGGCAGATGCCTGTGCTCTGTCATATGCCGTTGTTGCGAAACCCTGATAAGAGCAAGTTGTCCAAGCGCAAGAACCCAACCTGTATTACTTACTATCGTGATATGGGGTATCTGCCGGAAGCACTGTTGAACTACCTGGGTCGTATGGGCTGGTCCATGCCAGATGAGCGGGAAAAGTTCAGCCTGGAAGAGATGCTGGCGGATTTTGATCTCAAAAGGGTCTCACTGGGTGGCCCGATTTTTGACCAGGAAAAACTGTCCTGGTTGAATGCCAGCTGGATTCGCGAAAACCTGACCACAGCGCAATTTGCTGATCGCCTGCATCACTGGTTACTGAACCGTGACTACCTGATGAAGTTTCTGCCAATGGCGAAAGAGCGGGTTGAGCGTCTCAGCGATTTTGCTCCTATTGCTGCCTTTATGTTCTCAGGTATGCTGAATCTGTCGCCTGAAGACTTTGCCCATAAAAAGCTGGAAGCGGGTGATGTTAAGAAGGTGTTGCAGTTCACGCTCTGGAAGCTTGAACAGCTGCGCCAGTGGCAGCGTGATCAGATTTTCGCGGAACTTAAAGGGCTTTCCAAAGCGATGGACATTAAGCTGGGTGATTTTAATCATCCTGTCTTTGTTGCTATTGCCGGTACGCCAAACTCCTGGTCTGTTATGGAGTCCATGGAGATCCTGGGCCCGGATATGACGCGTGCACGCCTGCGTCATGCTGTTGAGGTGTTGGGTGGCGTTTCCAAAAAAGAAGCGAAACGTCTGGAAAAAGAGTTTGCAGCGCTTTAACCCGACGGCTTCTTTGGGCTAAGGCCGGTTGTCTACCGGCCTGTTCTATAGATGCATATATAACTGCACTATTATTTGATCATAATTTTTATAAGCGACGCTTGACAGGATAGGGGGGCATCCATATCATTCGCCCTGCGTTTCGGGGGTGGCAAAACAAAGCTTCCTTCGAAAGGTGCTAAAGCAAAAGCAGTTGTTGAATACGCTAAGTATTGTTGCTGCGAAGGTTTTGGGGCTATAGCTCAGCTGGGAGAGCGCAACACTGGCAGTGTTGAGGTCAGCGGTTCGATCCCGCTTAGCTCCACCAAACATCGTTCGATGTTTGCGTCCCCTTCGTCTAGTGGCCTAGGACACCGCCCTTTCACGGCGGTAACAGGGGTTCGAGTCCCCTAGGGGACGCCACTTAATTCTCTTGACCAGAGAGCAGGATTTGAAGAATCCTTAACATGTCTTCATTGCGGGAATAGCTCAGTTGGTAGAGCGCAACCTTGCCAAGGTTGAGGTCGCGAGTTCGAACCTCGTTTCCCGCTCCAGATTAAGACTTGAAGCTGTCTTTAAAATGTTTCACTGCGGGAATAGCTCAGTTGGTAGAGCGCAACCTTGCCAAGGTTGAGGTCGCGAGTTCGAACCTCGTTTCCCGCTCCAGATTCAGACTTGAAGCTGTCTTTAAAATGTTTCACTGCGGGAATAGCTCAGTTGGTAGAGCGCAACCTTGCCAAGGTTGAGGTCGCGAGTTCGAG